>NZ_VRUW01000004.1:0-139494 GCF_008039475.1 Methylobacterium sp. WL12
AAATCCAGGGCTATCAACCCCAAACCACCTTGCCCGTCTTGGAGAACCGTGATACCGAACCAACCACTCGGTGGTCCGCCTCAGCGGTGGGAGGCGTCTAAGCCCGCCCAGACCCCCTGTCAACCCCAAACCCGACACCAAGGCCAGACCCGAAACCGACAACACCGCCGACACAAACACCAGGCCACCCGGCTCACGCCAGCTGCCCCTTCGCTCGTCATGTCGGTGGTCCCGAACCAGAACCGCGTCGCCGCCGCCCCCGTTCGATGAACAGGGGTATACGGACACCCACGCAGCCCGTCAACAGGCGAAATGGAACTTTTGCGGATTTTCACGACAGAGACATGACAGAGACTGGAAGGCGGCCCCGAGTGGATCGTCGCGCATCTCTCCTGACGGATGGACCTGATCCGACGGATCGATGAGTGGAAGCGCGCTCGCGCACGAGGCGCCTCAATCTCGACATGCTGCCCTTCGACATGCTCATGTCTTGGCGGCCCTTGAAGCCGCCCTCCTCCGACAAGGCGCTCTTGGTGAACCGCGACCGTCTCAAGATCGGCGAGGCCGGCGGCCCGCGGACCCCGCCGGGTCATGCCCACGGGATTCAGCCGGCCCTCGACCTGCTCGGATCGGATGCGACGCGCATCGACCGCCGCGAGGTCAACCTGCGCTGGCTCTGCGCCTCGGCGCTGACCGGCCTCACCGGCGCGGCGCTGATCGGGGCGGCACTGCACGTCTCGCTGCAGGGCGAGGCCTCCTTCGCCGCCATCCCGGAACGGGTGAGCGTGGCGCCCCGGCCCCAGCCTAGCGAGGGCGGCACCAACCTCGCGCGCAAGGGCGACCGCCTCGTGCGCAACCTGATGATCGCCTCGGCCAAGCAAAGTTTCCGCTCGCCGGTGACGGTGCGTCTGGGGGACCGCGAGATCATCAAGGTCCGCCCCTTCGTGCGGATCACCACCGCGCTGTCTATGTCGACCGGGGTGTTCGCCGGCGACATCCCGAAATTCGATCCGATGAAGTTCGTTTCCGACGAGCCGGTCGAGCGGGCGCCTGATCCCGGCTCCGCCGACGCGCCCGGCGCGGAGGTCAGCGTGGTCAAGCGCGACCTCGCCGACGCGACGGTCGAGGCCGGCTCCGCCGCGCTGTCCGACGACGACGTGACGGCGCAGGTCGAGGAGGAGCGCCGGATCTCGGCCGAGGCGGGCCGGCGCACCGCGATCCCGATCGCGCCGCAGATCCTGCTGTCGCGCACCCTGCAGGGCGCGCCGACGCCGGACTTCGCGGGATCGCCCAAGACCGCCAACGACGGCAACCCGTTCAAGTCGATCGAAGTGCTGGTCGTGCCCGAGAACGTGACCAAGCTCGCCAAGGTCGAGTTGCGCCCCAACGAGACGCCGATCGTCGAGGAGCGCGACCTCGCATTGAAGCGCGGCGACACGCTGGAGGCCGTGGTGCGCGCCACCGGCTTCGCCTCGGAAGAGCAGATCCGCGGCATCGTCACGGCGCTCGGCGGTAGGACCAAGACCGGGGCGCTCGCGGAAGGGCAGCAGTTCCGCCTGCAGATCGCCCCCGGCGCGAAGCCCGGCGACCCGCGCCAAGTGACCCGGGTCGTGCTCTACGGCGAGGGCGGGATCGAGGGGATCGCGGCGATCAACGATCGGGGCGCCTTCGTCTCGGTGGCCCCTCCCCCCGAGGAGGCGCCGTCGCAGAAGCCGGCGGCGAGCGCCGAGAACGCTGAGGACGACGAGGAGGATGGCGGCTCGGGTCCGCGCCTGTACCAGAGCCTCTACGAGACGGCGGCCCGGCACGAGCTGCCGCGGGCCACGGTCGAGGACATCGTGCGGGTGTTCAGCTACGACCTCGACTTCCAGCGGCGAATCTCGGCCGGCGACGGCCTCGACGTGTTCTACACCTACGACGAGGATGCCGGCGCCTCGGCCGACCGGCCCGACCTGCTCTACGCCTCGTTGAACCTCGGCGGGGAACAGCGGAAGGTCTACCGCTTCCAGTCCCCGGACGACGGCTCGATCGACTACCTCGACGACCAGGGCCGCTCGCTCAAGAAGTTCCTGATCCGCAAGCCGATCGCCGACGGCATCATGCGCTCGGGCTTCGGCTATCGCCGCCACCCGGTGCTCGGCTACGCCAAGCTCCACACCGGCGTCGACTGGTCGAACCCGATCGGCACGCCGATCGTGGCCGCCGGCAACGGCACCGTGATCCGGGCCGAGATGACCTCGGGCTACGGTCGCCGGGTCGAGATCCAGCACATCAACGGCTACGTCACCACCTACAACCACATGTCGCGGTTCGGGCGCGGCGTCACCGAAGGCGCGCGGGTGCGCCAGGGCCAGGTGATCGGCTATGTCGGCTCCACCGGCCTCTCCACCGGCGCGCACCTGCACTACGAGGTCATCATCAACGGCCACTTCGTCGACCCGATGAAGATCCGGGTGCCGCGCGGGCGCGAGCTCGACGGCCGGATGCTCACCGAGTTCAAGCGCCAACGCGAGCAGATCGACGCGGTGATGCAGAAGTCGAAGAGCGCCACCGCGATGGCGCAGCGCGATGCGGCGGTGCGCTGACAAGGTTTTCGGGTCAGGCGAAGCCGAGCGTCGCGCGGATCGCTTCGGCGGTGTCGCCGCGCGCGCGCAGGTCGGCGAGGCTCGCGGACGCCTTCGATTTCGCGAGCTTGCCGCCGTCCGGCCCGAGGATCAGGGTGTGGTGGTAGTAGCGTGGGGTGGGCAAGCCGAGCAGCGCCTGGAGCAGGACGTGCAGGTCGGTCGCCGCCTCGAGGTCGCAACCGCGCACCACATGGGTGACGCCCTGGTGCGCGTCGTCGACGACGACGGCGAGATGATAGCTCGTCGGCACGTCGCGGCGCGCGATTACGGCGTCGCCCCAGCGGACGGGATCGGCGACCCGAAACGTTTCATGAGACACTCCCTCCCCTCCCCGCTCGGCGGGTGATGAGAGAGCGAGATCGGCATACCCATGGGTGCCGGATTCCGTTGCCAACGCCCGAGCCATGTCGAGCCGCCAGGCGTGCGGCGCGCGGGCGGCGCGGCGGGCGGCGGCGGCCTCCGGGGGGAGGCCGCGGCAGGTTCCGGGATAGAGCGGCGCGCCGTCCGGGTCGCGCGCGACGCTGCCCTCGCTCGCGACGCGGACGTCGCCGCGGGTGCAGAAGCAGGGATAGGCGAGGCCCCGCGCGATTAGCCGGTCGCGGGCGTCGCGATAGGCCTGCATGTGCTGCGACTGATGGCGGACGGGCGCTTCGAAGCGGAGGCCGAGCCAGGCGAGATCGGACATGATAGCGTCCACCAGCTCGGGCCGCGATCGGGCCGGGTCGATGTCCTCGATCCGTAGCAGAACACGGCCGCCGGTTCGGGCGGCGAGGTCGGCGTTGAGCAGCGCGGAATAGGCGTGGCCGAGATGCAGGCGCCCGTTCGGGCTCGGCGCAAAGCGAAAGGTGGGCCGAGGCGCGCCGGCAGACGTCAACCGCCGACGCGCTGCAGGCAGCGCAGCGGGCCGGGCGTGCAGGCGATGCCCGGCAGCGAGCAGGCCGGGCCCTCGGCCTGCCGCCGGCAGACGCTGCAGCCGTCGCCCCATTCGGCGCAGGTCGCGTCCGCGGCCGGCGAGACCGGGCCGTGGGGGGCGCGGTTCGGCAGGAGCACGCCGAGCAGTACCGTCGCCGCCACGAGGGCGGCGATGCCCCAGGCGGCGAGGCCGCCGGGGTCGCGGGACTTCGGGTGCGGGTCGGCGGTCGTGGCGGAAGCGGACATGGTGCCGGTGTTCGCTTGGGGGGACGCGTCCGTCAAGCCGCCCGCGCCACGCGGCGTTCCAGCAGGCCGGGCAGCAGCTTGAGGTCGAGGGGCTTGGCGAGAAACCCGTCGAAGCCGGCGCGGCGGGCGGCCTTCTCGTCCTCGCGGCCCGCGTTGGCGGTGAGCGCCACGAGCTGGAGGCGGCCGGACCGCGCGCGGGCTTCGGCCGCGCGGATGCGGCGGGCGGTCTCGTGGCCGTCGCAGTTCGGCATACGGATATCGATCAGGGCGAGGTCGAACACGCCGCCGTCCGCGATCCGTGCCAGGGCCTCGAGCCCGTCGGCCGCGTGCACCACCTCGGCGCCGAGGCGTTCCAGGGCCTTGGTCGCCAGGAGCGCGTTGATCGGGTTGTCCTCGGCCAGCAGCACGCGCAGGCCCGCGCCCACGCGCGCGGGGGCGGCGCTGGCCGCCTCGGGCGCGACGTCGGCCGGGGGCGCGGGGGCGAGCAGGCGGTCGAACAGCGAGCGGGCGCGAACGGGCTTGATCAGGTAGGTGTCGAAGCCGGCCGCACCCGGCGCGCCGAATTCGCGCCGGTCGAACGGCGAGAGCAGGACGAGGCTGCAGCGCACGCCGCAGGCCCGGGCCTGGTCGGCCAGCCGCCGAACAGCGTCGTCGCCGAGCGCCCGGTCGGCGATCACCGCGTCGAAGCCGACGCCGGCCAGCGCGTCGAGTCCGTCCTTGAGGTTGGGCATCACCACGGCAGCCGCGCCGGAGCGGGCGAGGTTGCGCGCCAGGAACGGCGCCTGGAACGGCGAGTCGGCGACGATCAGCACCTTGCGCGCCGCCAGCACCGGACGCGGCGCGGGGGCGGGCTGGTCGTCGGCTTCCGGCAGCGGCAGCACCACGCGGAAGGTCGAGCCGCGGCCGAGCTTCGATTCCACCTCGATCCGGCCGCCCATCCGCAGGACGAGGCGGCGGGTGATGGCCAGCCCGAGGCCGGTGCCCTCGTGGCTGCGGCTGGCGCTGCCGTCGCCCTGCTCGAACTCCTCGAACAGCGAGCCGATGCGGTCCTCGGCGATGCCCGGCCCGGTGTCGGCGACCGTGAGCAGGATCGCGCCGTCGGCTCGCGCCACGCCGACGCCGACGCCGCCGGATTGGGTGAACTTCACCGCGTTGCCGACGAGGTTGACCAGGATCTGCCGCACCCGGTCGCCGTCGCCGACCACCAGGGCCGGCACGTCCTCGGCCACGTCGAGGGCGATCTCGATGCCCTTGTCCTGCGCGCGCGGCGCCAGCAGCTCGACCACGGCCTCGGCGGTGGTCGCGACGTCGAACGGTTCGGCGGCGAGATCGATGCGGCCCGCCTCGATGCGCGAGAAATCGAGGATGCCGTCGATCAGCGAAAGCAGCGCCTGCCCGCTGGTGCGGACCGCCTGGACGTAGGTGCGCTGCTCGGCGTCGAGGCCCGTGTCGAGGACGAGCTCGGCCATGCCGAGGATGCCGTTGAGCGGCGTGCGGAACTCGTGGCTGACCGTGGCGAGGAAGCGCGACTTGGCGACGCTCGCGGATTCGGCGCGCGAGAGCGCCACATCGAGGGCACGCGCCGACTCGACGCGCCCGGTCACGTCGCGGCCGGCGCGCAGCCATTGGATCGGCTCGCTCCCGCGGGCGATCGGCACCTCGACGAAGGCGAACCAGCGCGGCACGCCGTCGGGCGGCATCACCCGCACCTCGCTCCGGCGCACCCCGTCCGGGCCTGTCTCGGCGCCGGCGGCCTCGAGCACCTGGAGGTCGAGGGTCGCGCCGATCATCGCGAGCGGCGTCCGGTCGAAGAGCGCGGCGTAGCCTTCGTTGGCGAAGGTGATGCGCCCGGCCGCGTCGCGCTGGACGATCACGTCGGTGGTCGCCTCGACCAGGGCGCGGTAGCGGTCCTCGCTCTCGGAGACCTGCCAGATCCGGTCGTGAAGATGCTCGGTGTCGTCCTGGGCGCCCGCCCGCCCACGGCGCGCCCAGGCGAAGGCGACGCTTCCCACGGTGACGAGGAGCGCGAGCGCGACGACGAGGTCCCTGGGGTCCATGCGGATCTCCCCCGGCGTGACGCACCCGGGCAGGGTGGACCATCGCAGGCGAGGCTGAACGATCGGTTGGGAAAGGCGCTTAATCGGAGGTTGCGACGCGCACGCCTCCCGATGTCGCGGCGCGTCGCCGTTCGAGCGTTCCCTCGCCGCAAGCGGTCACCCGCCGCGGGTCATCAACTCTGCGGAAAATCCGCGCCCAGGCTGGTCTCGCGCCAGGCTTCGATCTCGGCGAGCCGCGCCTTCAGCTTCGCGGTGACCGCGTCGTAGCCCCAGGCGCCGAGGACGAGGTGGCGCGGGGGATTGTCGATCTCCGCGACGCGGATCATCGCCTCCGCCGCGCGGACCGGGTCGCCGGCCTGGGTGCCGCTCTTCTCCGAGGTGGCGGTCAGCCGCGCGCCCGCGGTCTCGGCGTAGTCGGGGATCGTGCTCGGGGTCTGCTTCAGCGAGCGTCCGGCCCAGTCGGTGCGGAACGGACCGGGTTCGATGCAGGTGACCTTGATGCCGAGGGGCGCGGTCTCGGCGGCGAGCGCGTCCGACCAGCCCTCGACCGCATGCTTGCTCGCCGAATAATAGCCCGAGGCGGGAAAGCCGATGAAGCCCGCCACCGAGGTGACGTTGAGGATGCGGCCGCCGCGTTGCGCCCGCATGCCGGGCAGCACCGCGCGGGTCAGCGCGAACAGGCCGAACACGTTGGCGTCGAACTGCGCGCGAATCTCGGCCTCGACGCCCTCCTCGACCGAAGCCTGGTAGCCGTAGCCGGCATTGTTCACGAGCACGTCGACCCGGCCGAACGCGGCGTGGGCCGCCGCGACCGCGGCTTCGACCTGGGCTTGGTCGGTCACGTCGAGGGCGAGCGCCAGGGCGCGGTCGCCCGCGGCCTCGGCGAGGTCCGCGACGCGGCCGACATCGCGGGCCGTCACCACCGCGCGCCAGCCGCGGGCGAGCACGGCGCGGGCGAGGTCGTGGCCGAAGCCGGTGGATCAGCCGGTGATGAACCAGACGGGGGTGGTCGCGGAGGCCATGCGGATCGTCCCGTGCGCCCCGGCGGCCGGGGCGATGCGTGAGGGAAACGCGCATCCGGCCCAGGGCCGGGACGCGCGGCGTCCTCACGCAGATAGGACGCAGCGACGCCCCGGCGACGGGCTGGGCCGTCGCCGGGGCGGGGATCGTGCTGGGCTGCGCTGCGGCAGGCCCGTCGAGATCACTGGACGGCGTAGCGGGCGTGGCCCTCGATGGTGCCGGCATGGTGCTGCACCGGCACCTGGGCCTGGCCGACGAAGTAGGCCTCGACCATCTCGCGCACGACCTCGGCGAGGTCGTCGGCGCGGGCGAGGTCGAGTTGCAGGTCGCTGCCGACCGACCGGCCGAGGCTCGCCGCGCAATGGGTCTTGGCCACGAGCTTCTCGGCGTAGAGCTGGCCGATGCCGGAGACCGAGATCAGGTTGCGACCGCCGAGCTCCGGGCCGTACTTGATGACGATGCGCTGCTCGGGCTGCGAGGTGCCGCTGAGGACCGCGCGCAGGGTGACGAAGTCCTCCTTGTCGATCGCGCAGTCGAGGCCGGCGATGCGGCCGTGGACGTTGTCGCGCTCGTCCAGCACCTCGGACATCAAGGTCAGGACGCCGAGCACCGGCTGCAGCGCGCGCACGCCCTCGGCGAGCAGCCGGCTGCGAAAGCCGTTCTCGCGCGCCTCGGAGGCTTCGAGGCTGGCGTGGAAGCGATTCTTGATCTCTGACGGGTTGGTCATGGCGTGTCCTCGGATTCGACTGTCGATCTTTGGCGACCGTGATTCGAGACCTAGGGGTTTTCTTGATCTGCCACAATAGTGTGCAAAGTATTCCCGCCTGCCTGCACAATGGGCGGCTGGCGCGTGGATGATCATGCCTCTTTCCGGTGCAGACGCTCTGCCCGTCCTCGCGCGCACGAGGACGGGTCGCGAAACCGCTTCCGCTTCACGGGCCGGCGCCGATGGTGTAGGCGCGGCATCGATCCTTCGCCGCGCTCCCCTTCGCGACGCGCGGCACACGTCTCGATACCAGGAACGGACAGGCACCATGGCCGCCCGCATCGACGCCACCTTCGCCCGCTGCCGCGCGGAAGGCCGCGCCGCCCTCGTGACCTACGTGATGGCGGGCGACCCCGACCCCGAGACCTCGCTGAAGGTGCTGCAGGCGTTGCCGGCGTCGGGCGCCGACATCGTCGAGTTCGGCCTGCCCTTCACCGACCCGATGGCCGACGGCCCGGCGATCCAGGCCGCGGGCCTGCGGGCGCTGAAGGCCGGCCAGGGCGTCGCGAAGACGCTCGACCTCGTGCGCCGGTTCCGTGCGGGCAACGTCGACACGCCGGTGATCCTGATGGGCTACTTCAACCCGATCCACACCTACGGCGTCGAACGCTTCCTCGACGACGCGTCGGCGGCCGGCATCGACGGGCTGATCGTGGTCGACCTGCCGCCCGAGGAGGACGACGAGCTCTGCCTCCCGGCGCTGGCCAAGGGCCTCGCCTTCATCCGGCTGGCGACGCCGACCACCGACGAGCGGCGCCTGCCGGCCGTCCTCGCGAACACCGCCGGCTTCGTCTACTACGTCTCGATCAACGGCATCACCGGCACGGCGACGCCGGATTTCGGCGCCGTCGGCACCGCGGTCGGTCGCATCCGCCGCCACACGGCGCTGCCCGTAGTGGTCGGATTCGGCGTGAAGACCGGCGCCCACGCCGCGGCGATCGCCAAGGGCGCGGACGGCGTCGTCGTCGGCTCGGCGCTGGTCGACGCGCTGCACCGGACGCTGGACGGCGCGGGCGCGGCCACCGGTGGCAGCGTCGAGGCGGTCTCGGCGCTGGTGCGCGAGCTCGCGGCCGGCGTGCGCTCGGCCTCCGCCCGCGCCGCCTGACGCGGGCGGCGCTGGTCAAACGGGGCGACGGCCCCGATATGCAGGGCTCACGCTGAGCAAGGCCGATCGACGATCTCGGTCTGATCGAACCGGACGGGCGCTACATGATGGTCGAACCGATGAACTGGATCTCGGAGGTCGTGCGCCCCAAGATCAAGACCCTGTTCAAGCGCGAGACGCCCGAGAACCTCTGGGTGAAATGCCCGGATACCGGGCAGATGGTGTTCCACAAGGAGGTGGAGGGGAACCACTGGGTCATCCCCGGCTCCGAGCACCACCTGAAGATGAGCGCCAGCGCGCGCCTGAAGATGATGTTCGACGAGGGCACCTGGATCGACGTGCCGCTGCCCGAGGTCGCCGTCGACCCGCTCAAGTTCCGCGACGAGAAGCGCTACGCCGACCGCCTCAAGGAGGCGCGCACCAAGACCGGCATGCAGGACGCGTTCAAGGTCGGGTTCGGCCGGGTCGGCGGGCAGCCGATGACGCTGGCCTGCCAGGATTTCGCGTTCATGGGCGGGTCGCTCGGGATGGCGGCCGGCGAGGCCTTCATCCGCGGCGCCGAGACGGCCCTTGAGAAGCGCACGCCCTACGTGATGTTCGCGGCCTCCGGCGGCGCGCGGATGCAGGAGGGCATCCTCTCGCTGATGCAGATGCCGCGGACCACCGTGGCGATCCGGCGCCTGCGCGCGGCCCGCCTCCCCTACGTCGTCGTGCTCACCAACCCGACGACCGGCGGCGTCACCGCCTCCTACGCGATGCTCGGCGACGTGCACCTGGCCGAGCCCGGCGCGCTGATCTGCTTCGCCGGCCCGCGGGTGATCGAGCAGACGATCCGGGAGAAGCTGCCGGACGGCTTCCAGCGCGCCGAGTACCTGCTGGAGCACGGCATGCTCGACCAGGTCGTCCACCGCCACGCGCTGAAGGACACCATCGTGCGGATCTGCGGCCTCCTGATGAACGTCGGGCCGGCCTCGGTGCCGGCGTCCGCGCCGTCCGCGCCGTCCGCGCCGATCCTCGAACCCGCCTGACGCGGCGCGCGCCCATGGATTCCTCCGACGCGCTGATGGCGCGCTTCCTGGCCCTGCATCCGCGCACGATCGACCTGTCGCTCGGCCGCATCCAGAGCCTGCTCGCCCGCCTGAACCACCCCGAGCGCCGGTTGCCGCCGGTGATCCACGTGGCCGGCACCAACGGCAAGGGCTCGACCATCGCCTTCATGCGGGCGATCCTCGAAGCCGGGGGCTTGGCCGCGCACGTCTACACCTCGCCCCACCTCGTTCGCTTCCACGAGCGGATCCGGTTGGGCGGCATCGGCGGCGGCCACTACGTGCCCGAGGACCGGCTCGCCGAGGCCTTCGCCCGCTGCGAGGCGGCCAACGCCGGCGACCCGATCACGGTGTTCGAGATCACCACCGCGGCCGCGCTCCTGCTGTTCTCCGAGGCGCCGGCCGACGTGCTGCTGCTCGAGGTGGGGCTGGGCGGCCGCGTCGACGCGACCAACGTGATCGACACGGTCGCCGCCGCCGTCGTCACGCCGATCGGCCGGGACCACGCCGAGTATCTCGGCGACACCGTCGAGCTGGTCGCCAACGAGAAGGCCGGCATCTTCAAGCGCGGCTGCCCGGCGGTGATCGCCGCGCAGGATTACGCCGAGGCCGACGCGGTCCTGTGCCGCCGCGCGGAAGCCGTGGGCGCGACGCCGGTCTGGGTCGGCAACCAGGACTTCTCGGTCCACGAGGAGAGCGGCCGCCTCGTCTACCAGGACGAGACCGACCTGTTCGACCTGCCGCGCCCGAAGCTCGTCGGCCGGCACCAGTTCACCAACGCCGCCACCGCCATCGCGGGCCTGCGGGCGGCGGGCTTCGGCGACATCGGCGTCGCCGCGGTGGAGGCGGGCCTGCGCAACGTCGACTGGCCCGGCCGGATGCAGCGTCTCGCCCGCGGCCGACTCGCGGCCCTGGTCCCGGCCGGCTCCGAGCTCTGGCTCGATGGCGGCCACAACATCGACGGCGGCCGCATCCTCGCCACCGCGCTCGCCGACCTCGGCGAGCGCAGCGACGTGCCGCTGGTGCTTGTGGTCGGCCTGCTCGGCACCAAGGACGCCGAGGGGTTCCTGCGCCACTTCGTCGGGCTGGCGCGCGCGCTGATCGCGGTGCCGATCGCCGGGCAGATGGCGGCGCGGCCGGCCGAGGAGGTCGCCGAGATCGCCCAGCAGGTCGGCCTGAGCGCGCGCGTCTCGCCGAGCATCGAGGCCGCCCTTACGGCGGTCGCCGACATCGCCTTCGAGCGGCCGCCGCGCATCCTGATCTGCGGCTCGCTCTACCTCGCCGGCGCCGTCCTGACCGCCAACGGCACGCCGCCGACCTGACGCCCGACGGGCCCGGCGGCGTGCGGGCTAGAGCCTGCCGCACGCGAGGTCCGGTCGGCCCGCCATTGCAGAGCTGCCGCATCTGTGGCGCCGATGTTACATCTTGGCTGTGGGAAATCCCGTATTCTCAGCATCGATCGGGCAACATGCTGGGGATCAAGAGAACATGAACAAGCTTCTGACGTCATTGGCCGCCTTCACGGCCCTCACCGCCGCCGCCTCGGCCGCCGACCTGCCGCGTCGCGCTCCGCCGCCGGTCTTCACGCCCGTCCCGGTGTTCACCTGGACCGGCTTCTACTTCGGTGTGAACGCCGGCTACGGCTTCAACGCCGGCAACACCACCGCCCCGACCGTCGTCGGCGTCTCGCCGGGTAACGCGATCTTCGCCGGCCCCGCCGTCGGCGGCGTGCCCGCTGGCAACCGCGCTGGCGTCCTCGCCTTCGGCAACAACAGCGGCAACGACGGCTTCACCGGCGGTGGCCAGGTTGGCTACAACTACCAGTTCACCCCGGGTTCGGGTGTCGTGATCGGCATCGAGGCCGACGCCCAGTACGTCGACTTCGGGCAGAACCGGAACCGCTTCTCGTCCGCCACGGTCGCCGGCGGCGGCATCCTGCCGGGCACCCTCGTGTTCAACCCGTCGGGCCTTTCCAGCCTCGACTACTTCGGCACCGTGCGCGGTCGCCTCGGCTACGCCTTCGACAAGGCCCTGTTCTACGCCACCGGCGGTTTCGCCTACGGCTCGGGCGGCGGTCGTGACTTCGGCCTGCCGAACCGTTCGACCGACTCGTTCCAGACCGGTTACGCGGTCGGCGGCGGCGTCGAGTACGCGCTCCCCACCGACTCGTTCCTGAACTTCTTCCGTTCGTCGGCCGTGACCCTCAAGGTCGAAGGCCTGTACGTGAACCTGAACCAGGGCAACCGCAACAACGGCATCTTCGCTGTCAACTCGGCCGGTACGCCGGTCGGCGTCGGCAGCCCGGGCGTCACGCTCGTGTCGGGCGGCAACGTCCGTCGCGACACCGAGTTCGCCGTCGTCCGCGCCGGCCTGAACTACAAGTTCGGCTCCTACTAGGATCCGATCTCCGACCCACGGGCCGTCCAGAGCCCGGGGTCGACTCGAACCATTCGAATTGGGTTTCGAAACGGAGAAAGCCCGGCCTCACGGCCGGGCTTTCTTTTTGCGCGTGAAGCGATGCGCACGAAAAAGCCCGCCTCCTCGAGGAGGCGGGCCTGTTCGGCCGCTGCGGGCGTCAGGCGCTCGCGGTTTGCGCGCTGATCCAGCGGGACAGGTCGCCCTTCGGCGCCGCGCCGACCTTCTGGTCGACCCGCTCGCCGTTCTTGAACAGCAGCAGCGTCGGGATCGAGCGGATCCCGTACTGTGAGGCGATGCCGGGATTCTCATCCACGTTCACCTTCGCGATCTTCACGCGGCCCTGCATGTCGGAGGCGATCTCCTCGAGCGCCGGACCGATCTGCCGGCAGGGACCGCACCACTCCGCCCAGAAATCCACGACCACGGGCTCGACGGACTTGAGGACGTCCTGCTCGAAGCTCGCGTCGGTCACTTTCACCGTCGCCATCGGAAAATACCCTTCTCGAAAGGCCGCCCGGGCGCCTGCAACAGGCCGCCCGCCGACCGGTGCCATGAGACTTGGCGACCGGGCGTCCTGCGGTCAAGGCGGCGGACGGGGCCGCATGCCGGCTGCCCACCCGGTTCATGACGAATCGCACACGAAGCGCCGTGCGACGGGGGCCGGGTCCCCGCGCGCTCGCTTTGGTGGAGGCCCCGCCCCATGTGAGTCGGAACGCCCGGGCGACCGTCCGTGTCCGCCGCCCGGGCGTTTGGACCCGATCCAGGAGGATTCTCGACGGTGACAGGATTTTTGCAGGTGCCGCGCTTCCGTTCCCTCACGCTCGCCACCGTGGCGGCGGTCGCGCTCGCACCGGTCGCATTCGGCGAGGAGAGCGCCGCCCCGCGGCCGTCGCGCATCGAGGGCGATGCCTTCAGCGTGCCCGCGGCCAAGACCGCCGGCGACGCGCCTGCCGAGACTGCGGCGCCGAACTCCGCCTACAAGCCGCTGCTGCCGAACCAGACCCGTTCCCCGAAACCCGCCGAGGCCGTGAAGGTGGATGTCGCCACGGTGGCCAAGGGCCTCGCGAGCCCGTGGGCGATGGAGTTCCTGCCGGACGGCCGGATGATCGTCACCGAGAAGGCGGGCAAGATCCGCATCGTCGCGAAGGACGGTACCGTCGGCCCGGCCATCTCCGGCGTGCCGAAGGTAGACGCCCGCGGCCAGGGCGGCCTGCTCGATATCGTGCTCGGGCCGACCTTCGCCACCGACGGGCAGGTGTTCTTCAGCTTCAGCGAGCCCCGCGACAAGGGCAACGGCACGACCGTGGCGAAGGCCAAGCTCCTCCAGGACGGCAAGGGCGGGGGCAGGCTCGACGACGTGAAGGTCGTGTTCCGGCAGATGCCGACCTACGACGGCGACAAGCACTTCGGCTCGCGCCTCGTCTTCGCGCCCGACGGCATGCTGTTCGTCACGGTGGGCGAGCGCTCCGACAAGGCGACGCGCGGGCAGGCGCAGGACCTGTCGAGCGGCCTCGGCAAGGTCTTCCGCATCGACGCCGAGGGCCAAGCCCCCAAGGACAACCCGTTCTACGGCAGCGACAAGGCCAAGCCCGAGATCTGGTCCTACGGCCACCGCAACGTCCAGGCCGCGGCCCTCGACGGGCAGGGCCGGCTCTGGACCGTGGAGCACGGCCCCCGCGGCGGCGACGAGCTGAACCGGCCGCGCCCCGGCCTCAACTACGGCTGGCCGGTGGCGACCTACGGCATCGAGTATTCCGGCGAGCCGCTCGGCGAGGGCGTGAACCAGGCCGCCGGCACGGTGCAGCCAGTCTACTACTGGGACCCGGTGATCGGCCCCTCCGGCATGGCGCTCTACACCGGCACGCTCTTCCCCGCCTGGAAGGACGACTTCCTCGTCGGCGGCCTCGTCAGCGAGGGGATCGTGGTGCTGAAGCGCGACGGCGACAAGGTCGTCACCGAGGAGCGCGTGCCCCTCGACGCCCGCATCCGCGACGTCCGCGTCGGACCGGACGGCGCGGTCTACGCCGTCACCGACGGCGCGGACGGCCGCATCCTGAAGCTGACCCCCAGGGCCGACGCCGGCTGATCGGGGCATCGCTTGCCGAACGCATGCGACGCGTTCGGGCGCCCGTTGGTGTTCCTTCCACGTGCTGCCAGAGACTGTATTCACACAGCTCGCCGCGCATCCCGAGGGAGGCGCGGGTTCCCCTCTCCCCGCGGGCGGGGAGAGGCCCGGCTGCACCCCGTCGTGCAGCCGGGGAGCGGCGGCGAAGCCGAAGCGACGGTGAGGGGGAGTATGCGGAAGAGCCTCCTCCGGCGTCGCCCCCTCACCGTCGGCCGCCACCTCGCTTTGCCGACGACGAGTTCGGCAATGCCCTCTCCCCGCAGGCGGGGCGAGGGGATGCGCGCAGAGCGGATCGACAGCAGCGGCGATGTGTGAATTCGGTAGGTTTGCCGGGAAGGGACAGCACCACAACTTCGCAGCAGCCGACGAACGTGCGTCGCTACCGCCGCCGCTCCCCATTCACGTAGATCGCCGCGCCGAGCATCATCGCGGCGAGGGTGAACCAGGTCAGCGCGTAGACGAGGTGGTTGTTGTGGAAGGCCACCACCGTCAGGCCGCCGACCGGGAGGCCGCCCTCCGGCCCGGCATCCGCATCGATGAAGTACGGCGCCACGTCGCACAGCCCGCGGGCCGATGCGATGACCGCGACGTCGCGCGAGTACCAGCGATTCTCGGGCGGCGCGTTGCTGCGGAGGAACGCGCCGCCGGGTTCGGTCAGCCGCAGCAACCCGGTGACCACGACCTCGCCCTCGGGCCGGCGCCAGCCCGCCGGGTCGCGGCGGTCGGACGGGACGAAGCCGCGGTTCACTAGGACCGTGAAGCCCTCGGAGACCAGCGGGGTCAGAACCCAGAACCCGCCGCCGAGCGCCGTCACGGCCTGGACCAGCGTCGTGGATTCGTGGCGGAAGCGGCCCGACACCCGCACGTGCCGGTAGGCGTCCGACGCCTCGGTGACCGAGGGCCACGCAGCGGGCCCAGGAGCAGGCTTCGGCGCAGCGCTCACCCGCGCTTCGACGCGGGCGATGAGGTCGAGCTTCCAGGTCCGGCGCTCGACCTGCCAGATCCCGAGGGCGACGAGCCCCGCGACCGCCAGCGCGCTCGCGAGGTTAAACGCCGCCCGGCCGAGGCGGATCGTCCTCAGGGCTTGTGGTGCATCAGGTCGTGTGGGGAGGCCGGCATCATGTTGTTGTTCAGGTGATACATCACCCAGATCGAGCCGGTCAGCGTGATCACGACGAGGGTCAGCGTGAAGATCAGGGCGAGGATGGTCCATCCCCCTTCCGACTTCGTGTTCATATGCAGGAAGTAGATCATGTGGACCACGATCTGGACCACCGCGAAGGCCATGATGATCAAGGTGGTGTGCACGGCGTTGCCGAGCACGTCGCTCATCACCAGCCAGAACGGGATCGCGGTGAGGATCACCGAGAGCACGAAACCGGTCATGTAGCTGCGGAACGACCCGTGCGCGCCGGTCCCGGGACCATGCGCGTCGTGGCCGTGGCCGTGCGGCTCGGCGTGGGTGCCCGCCCCCGTCGCTAGACTCACTGCAGCACTCCCATCAGGTACACGAAGGTGAACACGCCGATCCAGACCACGTCGAGGAAGTGCCAGAACATCGACAGGCACATCAGCCGGCGCTTGTTCTCGACGATCAGCCCCTTCTGGGCGGTCTGCACCATCAGCACGATCAGCCAGACGATACCGAGCGACACGTGCAGGCCGTGGGTGCCGACGAGGGCGAAGAACGAGGACAGGAAGGCCGAGCGCTGCGGCGTCGCGCCCTCGTGGATCAGGTGGGCGAACTCGTAGAGCTCGATGCCGATGAAGCAAGCGCCGAACAGGCCGGTGATGGCCAGCCAGAGCTGCATCGTCTTGAGGTTGTCCTTCTCCATCTCCAGCATTGCGAAGCCGTAGGTGATGGAGGACAGGAGCAGCATCGAGGTGTTGAGCGCCACCAGCGGCAGCTCGAACAGGTCTCGCGGCGAAGGCCCGGCCGCGTAGTTGCGGCCGAGCACCCCGTAGGTGGCGAACAGCACCGCGAAGATGAGGCAATCGCTCATCAGGTACATCCAGAAGCCGAGCATGGTGCTCGACTCGTGGGCGTGGTCCTCCTCGAGGTAGAAGGCCGGTGCCTCGGCGCCCGGCGGGGCGGTGTCGGTGTGCATCATCGGCTCAGGCCCGCCCCGCCATCACGCTCGTACGCTGTCCTTCGGCCCGCACCACGTCGGCGGCGGGGATGTAGAAGTCGCGGTTGTAGTTGAAGGTGTGGATCACAGTGACCAGGAACATCGTCGCGAAGGTCGCCGCGGCGAGCCACCAGATGTACCAGATCATCGCGAACGAGAAGCCGATCGAGACCACGCCGAGGATCACGCCGGTGGCGGTGTTCTTCGGCATGTGGATCGCCCGGTAGCCCTCCACCGGCCGTGCGTAGCCGCGCTTCTTCATGTCGGACCACGCGTCGAGGTCGTGGATCACCGGGGTGAAGGCGAAGTTGTAGTCCGGCGGCGGCGAGGCGGTGGACCATTCGAGGGTCCGGCCGTTCCACGGGTCGCCGGTGAGGTCGCGCAGCGCCTCGCGGTTTCGGATCGAGACCACGAACTGCACGATCATCGACAGGATGCCGAGCAGGATCAGCACCGCGCCGAAGGCGGCGACGACGAACCAGATCTGAAGAGACGGGTCGTCGAAGTGGTTGGCGCGGCGCGTCACACCCATCAGGCCGAGCACGTAGAGCGGCATGAAGGCGAAGTAGAAGCCCACCGTCCAGAACCAGAACGACATCTTCCCCCAGAACGGGTCGAGCTTGAACCCGAAGGCCTTCGGGAACCAGTAGGTCACGCCGGCGAACATCCCGAACAGCACGCCGCCGATGATCACGTTGTGGAAGTGCGCGATCAGGAACAGCGAGTTGTGCAGCACGAAGTCGGCCGGGGGCACGGCGAGCAGCACGCCGGTCATGCCGCCGATGGTGAAGGTGACCATGAAGCTCACGGTCCACATCATCGGCAGCTCGAACCGGATGCGGCCGCGATACATCGTGAACAGCCAGTTGAAGATCTTCGCACCCGTCGGGATCGAGATGATCATCGTCGTGATGCCGAAGAACGAGTTCACGTCGGCGCCCGAGCCCATCGTGAAGAAGTGGTGCAGCCAGACCAGGTACGACAGGATGGTGATGACCACCGTGGCGTAGACCATCGAGGCGTAGCCGAACAGACGCTTGCCGGAGAAGGTCGAGGTGACCTCCGAGAAGATGCCGAAGGCCGGCAGGATGAGGATGTAGACCTCCGGGTGGCCCCAGATCCAGATGAGGTTGAAGTACATCATCGGGTTGCCGCCGAGGTCGTTCGTGAAGAAGTGCGTGCCGACGTAGCGGTCCATCGACAGCAGGGCGAGCACGGCGGTGAGGATCGGGAAGGCCGCCGTGATCAGCACGTTGGTGCAGAGCGAGGTCCAGACGAAGATCGGAAGCTTCATCATGGTCATGCCCGGCGCGCGCATCTTCACGATGGTCGCGATCAGGTTGATGCCCGACAGCAGCGTGCCGATGCCGGCGATCTGCAGCGCCCAGATGTAGTAGTCGACGCCGACGCCCGGGCTCATGTCCGCGCCCGAGAGCGGCGGGTAGGCGAGCCACCCGGTGCGGGCGAACTCGCCGACGAACAGCGAGGCCATGACCGTCATGGCGCCCGAGACCGTCATCCAGAACGAGAAGTTGTTGAGGAACGGGAAGGCCACGTCGCGGGCGCCGATCTGCAGCGGCACGACGTAGTTCATCAGGCCGGTGACGAACGGCATCGCCACGAAGAAGATCATGATCACGCCGTGCGCCGTGAAGATCTGGTCGTAGTGGTGCGGCGGCAGGTAGCCCTCGTTGGCGCCGAACGCCACGGCCTGCTGGGCGCGCATCATGAGCGCGTCGGCGAAGCCGCGGAGCAGCATCACGAAGGCCAGCACGATGTACATCACGCCGATCTTCTTGTGGTCGACCGAGGTCAGCCAGTCCCGCCACAGCGGGCCCCAGAAGCGGTAGTAGGTGATCGCGCCGAGGACGACGAGGCCGCCGAGCGCCACCATGGCGAAGGTCACCTGCAGAATCGGCTCGTGGTAGGGGATGTCTTCCAGGGAGAGCCGTCCGAAGACGAGCTTCTGGAGATCCGGATTGGAGAACATGGGTTCGATCCGTTGAGGGTGGTGCGGCGGCGAGGCGCCGGTCCTACTTGTTGTTGAGCTGCGACGGGGCGATCGAGTCCCGCTCCGGCGCCGGCATCTGGTTCTCGGGTTTCGTTCCGTTTTCGTGGCCGTGCGGGTTGTTGCCGTCCGGCTTCATGCCCTGCGGCTGCTCCTGGCCGTGCGGGGTGCGGCCGGAGGCCGGGGCGGTGGAGCCCGGCGCCTCGTCGCCCTGCTCGATGTGGCGGTTGTCGTAGCGCAGGCGCTCGCGGTTCTCGGTGGAATCCTTGCCGGCGCCGCCCTTGGCGTCGATCGTCATCATCTCGCTCATGCACATCTTGCCCGGCACGGCGCACATGTTGAGGATCGTGTCGAACAGCCCGTCGGCGACGGACTTGTAGTACTTGACCGGCTCGGCCTCGCTCGGCTTCTCGAGCTTGAGGTAGTCCTCGCGGCTGAGCTCGCTTCCTTGCGCCTTCGCCTTGGCGATCCAGGCGTCGAAGCCGGCATCGTCGAGGCCGTGGAACTTGAACGTCATCCGCGAGAAGCCGGTGCCGCTGTAGTGCGAGGACAAGCCGGCATACTCACCCGGCTTGTTGATCACCGCGTGGAGCTGCGTCTGCATGCCAGGCATCGCGTAGATCATGCCGGCCAGCGCCGGGACGTAGAAGGCGTTCATCACCGAGGAGGCGGTGATCTTGAAGTCGATCGGCCGGTCGACGGGGGCGGCGAGCTCGTTGACGGTGGCGATCCCGTATTCGGGATAGAAGAACAGCCACTTCCAATCGAGCGCGACGACCTCGACGGTGAGCGGCTTCACGCCGGCCGCCACGGGACGGGTGGCGTCGATGCGCCGGAGCGCCCGGAACGGGTCGAGGGTATGGGTGCTGATCCAGGTGAGCGCGCCGAGCGCGATGATGATGAGAAGCGGCGCGGTCCAGATCACCACCTCGAGCTGGGTCGAGTGGTGCCAGTCCGGATCGTAGGGGGCGGACTCGTTGGTCGCCCGGTAGCGCCAGGCGAAGAGCAGGGTCAGCGCGATCACCGGAAGCACGATCAGCAGCATCAGCCCGACTGAGGCGAGGACGAGGTTGCGCTGCTGCAGGGCGACGTCGCCCGAGGGCTGCATCACCACGAGGTTGCAGCCGGCGAGCAGCCCGGAGAGCGAGACCGCGCAGAAGCCGCGCAGAAGCCGGGCGGCGGTGCGGGCCGGAGGACGGGGACGTGAGGCGGAACGTGCCACGGTGATCAACTCGGTTTGCCTGGCCGGCGGGCCCGGGGGCCGTTCGGCGCGATCATGCATCGGGACGGGGTGAGGGACGACGCGGGCGTCCCGACTACATCTGCCGCATCTCGGAACGGTCGAGGGTCAGGGCAAGGAGCGATGCCGCCGCACCCGAGAGCAGGTAGAGGCCGACCATCCACAGCCCGTAGCGGGACGAGAGCCAGAGGACGACCAGCGGAGCGAAGCCTGCGCCGAACAGCCACGCCAGATCCGAGGTCAACGCCGCGCCGGTGTAGCGGTAGCGCGCGCCGAGGCGCGCCGTCACCGCGCCGGCGGTCTGCCCGTAGGCGAGGCCCATCAGCATGAAGCCGACCGTGACGTACATGGTCTGGCCGATGGCGCTGTCGCCGAACACCAGCGGCGCGACGATGCTGCCCAGCGCGAAGGCGGCGATCAGGCCGGAGCTGAGCAGCAGCGCGTTGCGGCGGCCGATCTGGTCGGCGATCAGCCCGGAGGCCGCGACCGCGCCGGCGCAGACGATGGCGCCCGAGCATTGCACGATCAGGAACTCGCCGGGCGAGCGGTCGGTGAACAGGGTCAGCCAGCTGATCGGGAAGATCGTGACGAGGTGGAACAGCGCGAAGGCGGCGAGCGGCACGAAGGCGCCGATCCACACGTCGAGGGCGTGATGGCGCACCACCTCGGACACCGGCACCGGCTCGAGCTTGCCCTTCTCCATCAGGCGGACGAACTCGTCGGTGGCGACCAGACGCAGGCGGGCGAACAGGGCCACGACGTTGATGGTGAAGGCGCAGTAGAACGGGAAGCGCCAGCCCCAATCGAGGAAGTCGGCGGAGTCGAGGTTCACGAGGAAGAACGAGAACAGGGCGCTGGCGACGATGAAGCCGAGCGGCGCGCCGAGCTGGGGAATCATCGCGAACCAGCCGCGGCGCTCGCGCGGGGCGTTCAGCGCCAGCAACGAGGCGAGGCCGTCCCAGGCGCCGCCGAGCGCGAGGCCCTGGAGGATGCGCAGGCCGGCGAGCAGCCAGATCGAGGCGTAGCCGATGCTGGCGTAGCTCGGCAGGAAGCTCACCGCCGCGGTGGCACCGCCGAGCATGAAAAGGGCGATCGTCAGCTTCACGCCGCGCCCGTGCCGCCGGTCGACGGCCATGAAGATCACCGAGCCGATCGGCCGGGCGACGAAGGCCAGCGCGAACACCGCGAAGGAGTACAGCGTCGCGGTGAGCGCATCCGGCTCGAACGAGAAGAACACCTTCGGGAACACCAGCACCGAGGCGATGCCGTAGACGAAGAAGTCGAAGTATTCCGAGGCCCGGCCGATCACCACGCCGGCGGCGATCTCGCCCGGGGCGACCTTGTGGTCGGTGGAGACCAGATGCGCGTCGCGCTCCAGGGGGGTGGAGTTTGCCAGGGCGGGCTCAGGAATCATGTCGGACAGCCGGCTTGCTCGATGAGGCGACGGTGACGCGGTGCGGCGATTCACGGGGCGTGCGTGCCACGGCCGGGGAGCGGAAAGTACCCGCTCAGGACCGTCGGCGACACCGCCGCGTAGTCGCAGCGCCGATCAGAGGCTTTCGAGGCTGATAGCGCAAGCGTGCGCGACGGTCCCCCATGAATCCGGCATGTCCCTGCCGTTCCGAGCGCATGCCCCGGCGCGGGGAAATGCCGGGTGAAGTCGCGCGAGCGGACGTCTCAGTTCACGTTTCGAGGAACGTCGACCGTGAGCATCGGCAGGAGGATCGAGCCGGCGGAGGCGTCCGCGAAGGGCGGGCGCAGGAAGCGGGGGCTCGCAGCAGGCGGGCTTGCCAGCAGGGCGAAGGCGGCGACGCTCAGGGCGAAGCCGAACGCCAGCAGCGACGTCTCGAGGCTGTGGTAGATTGCGTCCATCGCCCGAACTCCCACCACGCATGCGGTGCGGAATGATCGCGCGGCCGGGTTAAGCGAGCGGTAACGTCCGCCCGCTCGCGAGGCGGCGCAAGGACCGGGCGGGGCGGGCCGCCCGTCCCGTCAGGCGCTGCCGGCGGCCTCCATCCGGGCGAGGTCGGGCGCACGCGGCTGCAGAATGGCGGCGGCCAGATGCGCTTCGAGCACGATCAGGTCGCCGTCCGGGTCCGGCACCCAGCCGCAGGCGCAGGTCGTGCCCGCCCCGTGCGCCGCCGCGATCTGCCCGTAGAGCGCGCCGACGGTCCGCGAGGCGGCTTCGAGGGCGGCCATCACCGGCAGGACCTGCCCGTCGAGGGCCTGCCAGAACGCGCGCGCCAGCGCCTGCTCGATCGCCGCCTGCCCGCGGGTCTCGTCGCAGCGGCAGCTTTGGGATTCCGGGATCATGCGCGGGCTCCGGTGCGGCGGACACGCTGCGGCGCCGACGCGACGCGGTCGATCAGGTCCGGCAGGCGGTGCAGGCGCAGGCCGAGGCAGGAGCCGTCCCACCAAGCCACCGTCACGCAGGTATCGATCAGGTCCATCACCCGTCTCATTCCGGCCTCCAGCATCCGTGCATTCGCCGATGCCGCCGCCTGACTGCAGACTAACCCGACACCGTCGATAGACCGTCTAGCAGGATCGCAAATCGATTATCAAGCGATTTATCAAATATTGGAAACGTTGTAATTCCAGTCTTCAGCTGTCGATCTCCAAGTTTATATTTGAAATCGTTCCACAGTAGACGCCTGCCATCACGCTCCGACGGCCACGAGCACCGCGCCGGCGGCGATCAGCGCGACGCCGAGCCAGTTCAGCGGGCTCAGCGTCTCGCCGAGCAGGGTCGCGCCGAAGAGCGCGACCAGGACGACGCTGAGCTTGTCGATCGGCGCGACGCGGGCAGCGTCGCCGAGGGACAGGGCGCGGAAGTAGCAAAGCCACGAAGCACCGGTGGCGAGGCCCGACAAGACGAGGAAGACCGCGCTCCGCCCCGGGATCCGGGCCAAGTCGGCGGCCTGGCCGGTGACGACCACGATGGCCGCGGTGAGCGCCAGGATCACCACCGTGCGGACGAGGGTCGCCACGTCCGAGGGCACGCCCGCGACGCCGACCTTGGCCAGGATCGCGGTAAGCGCGGCGAAGGCCGCCGAGAGCAGGGCCCAGAAGCGCCAAGACTGGATCGATGACTGAATCAGCGTCGCCATCACGAGGGCCGGCCCGTCACAGGATCGCGCGCATCAGCAGCAGGCCGGCGAACAAGCCTGCGAGGCCGAGCGCCACCGAGCCGACGATGTAGACCGCCGCCGCGGCGGCCTCGCCCCGCTCCAGCAGAAGCACGGCTTCCAGGGAATACGAGGAGAAGGTGGTGAAGCCGCCGAGCACGCCGGTGGCGATGAACAACCGCAGCGGCTGCCCGCCGCCGCGCAGGGCGAACCACCCGGTGAACAGCCCCATCAGCACCGAGCCGACGACGTTGATCGCCATGGTGCCGTAGGGGAAATCCGAGCCGAGCCGGAGGGAGGCCGCGCTGACGCCGTAGCGCGCGACGCCGCCGAGGCCGGCGCCGAGGAAGACGAAGAGGAGGTTCATTCTGTTGCCGATCCCGGGCAGGCGTGCACCCGAGCGCTAGCGTCTGGCACCGCGTCTGTCATCGGGCAGCCGGCATGCAAGAAGCCGGCAAGCATGACGAACGCCGCCGGCCCCATCACGGTCCGGCGGCGTGCAAGCGAAGTTCCAGGTTCAAACGCGCAAGTGTGGGGCGCGCTATCCGAGCACCTTGTCGATGGTGATCGGCAGGTGGCGGATGCGCTTTCCGGTGGCGTGGAACACCGCGTTGGCCACCGCCGCGGCGGTGCCGACGATGCCGATTTCGCCGAGGCCCTTCACCCCGAGCGGGTTGGCCTTGTCCTCCTCGTCCACGAAGATCACGTCGATGTCGTAGATGTCGGCATTGGCTGGCACGTGATACTCGCCGAGGTTGTGGTTCATGAACCGGCCGAGGCGGTGGTCCATCATCGATTCCTCGTGCAACGCCGAGCCGATGCCCATCACCACGCCGCCGAGGATCTGGCTGCGCGCGGTCTTGGGATTGAGAATCTTGCCGGCCGCCACCGCCGAGACGACGCGGGTGAGGCGGATCTGGCCGAGCTCCTCATCGACCCGGACCTCCACGAAGACGGCCGAGTGGGTGTAGGCCTCGTACTGGCTGGCGAAATCCTTGTCGGGACCGGCGGATTCGGTCGCCTCCACCGTCTCGACGTCGGCGGCCTTCAGCACGTCGACCAGGGCGACGCTGCGGCTATCGTCGCCCGCCACCGCGATGCGCCCGTTCGCGAAGGCGACGCGGTCGAAATCGACGTTGGCGAGCGGCGAGCCCTCCATGGCGCGGGCGAGCTTGAACACCTGTTCGCCGACGTTGCGGCAGGCCTTCATCACCGCGGTGCCGGAGGAGGCCGCGGTCCACGAGCCGCCCGCGACCGGCGCCTCGGGGAGCCGCGTGTCACCGAGCTTGGTCGTCACGTCCTCCATCGGCAGGCCGAGGGTGTCGGCGGCGATCTGGGTGAGGATCGTGTAGGTGCCGGTGCCGATGTCGCCGGTGGAGTTGCCGACCTCGAGCTTGCCGTCCGCGCTCAGGATGGCGTGGGCGCTCGATTGCTGCATCATCGATTCCCACACGCCGGTGGCCATGCCCCAGCCGACGAGCTCGTGACCCTCGCGCATCGAGCGCGGCGCAGGCGTGCGCTTGGCCCAGCCGAAGCGTTCGGCGCCCTGCGTGAAGCAGGCCTTCAGCGCCTTCGAGCCGAACGGCTTGTCCTCGGAGGTCGCGTCGGCCTCGGAGAAGTTGCGCAGGCGCAATGCGATCGGGTCGAGGCCGGCCTCGTGCGCCAGCTCGTCCATCGCGGTCTCGATGGCGAAGACGCCGGTGACCGCGCCGGGCGCACGCATGTCGCCGGGCGAGGCCGTGTCGAGCTGGGCGATCTTGTACGTCAGCGCGACGTTGTCACACTTGTAGAGCACGCCCGACCAGTTGACGACGACCTCCTGGTAATCCTCGTAATGCGAGGTCACGCCGATCGCGTCGTGGCGCAGCGCCTGCAGCTGCCCGTCCTCGCCTGAGCCGAGCGACACGGTCTGGATCGCGTCTGGGCGGTAGGTGAACGACCACATCTGGTCGCGGGTCAGGACCACGCGCACCGAGCGCTCCAGGTCGCGGGCGGCCAGCATCGCCAGGAAGAGCTGGTATTGCGGGCGCAGGCCCGAGCCGAAGCCGCCGCCGAGATACGGGTTGAGAACCCGCACGTCGTCCTTCTTCAGGCCGAACACCGCCGCGAGGTAGTTGTGGCTGTTCGAGACGCCCTGGACCTTGTCGTAGACCGTGTACTTGCCGTCGCCCTCGTAGACGACGGTGGAGGCGTGGGGCTCCATCGGGTTGTGGTGCTCGACCGCGAGCCGGTACTCGTTCTGCAGCTTGATCGGCGCGGCGTCGTAGGCGGCGTCGGCGTCGCCCCAGGGCTTGGGCGGCGGCTTGATGCCGGCGCGCTTCTTCGGCGGGTCGTAGGCGAAGGCGCGGACGGCGTCGGCGGAGGTCTTGGGCTCCTCGGCCTCGTAGGCGACGATCACCAGGGTAGCCGCGTGCCGTGCGGTCTCGAAATCCTCGGCCACGACGAGGGCGACCGGCTGGCCGCTGAAGGCGATCTTGTCGTCGTAGAGCGCGCGGAACGGCGAGCCGGGGGGCGCCACCGCGTCCTGGTAATTGTAGTCGAGCCAGGCGGTGCGCGAGCGGTTCTCGTGCGTGAGCACCTTGATGACGCCGGGCACGGCTTCGGCGGCGGCGGTGTCGATCGCGCTGATGCGGCCGCGCGCGATCGCGCTCGACACCACGTAGCCGTGGGCGAGGTCGGCGGCGGTGAATTCGCCGGCGTACTTGGCCAGGCCCGTCACCTTGGCCGGTCCGTCGACGCGGCTGCGGGGGGTGCCGACGAAGCTGTCGTGACCGGTGGAGCTGAAGGTCTGTGTCATGCGGCGATCCTTACTGGATGCGCTTGTCGGTGAGCGACTGCGGCGTGCCGGCGGCGGCCTGGGACAGGCCTCGCACGATCGCACGCCGCGCAAGCTCGACCTTGAACGCGTTCTCGGATTGGGGGCGGGCCTCGGCGACGACGAAGTCGGCGGCGGCCTGGAAGGTCTCGCGGGTGGCCGGCTTGCCGACGAGCAGCGCCTCGGCCTGCCGGTTGCGCCACGGCTTGTGCGCCACGCCGCCGAGCGCGAGGCGGGCGATCTTCACCGTGTCGCCGTCGAGTTCGAGCGCCGCCGCCACGGAGACGAGGGCGAAGGCGTAGGACAGCCGGTCGCGCAGCTTCAGGTAGGTGTAGTTCTTCGAGAGGTCCGCGGCGGGAAGGTCGACGGAGAGGACGATCTCGCCCGGCTTCAGGGTGCTGTCCTTGGCCGGGTCGTCGCCGGGCAGCCGATGGAAGTCCGCGAACGCGATGCTGCGGTCGCCCTCCGGCCCCGTCACCTGCACCACCGCCTCCAGCGCCGCGAGCGCGACGCACATGTCGGACGGGTGGGTGGCGATGCAGGATTCGCTCGCCCCGAAGATCGCGTGGATGCGGGTCAGGCCGCCGATCGCGGCGCAGCCGCTTCCGGGCTCGCGCTTGTTGCAGGGGGTGGCCGTGTCGTAGAAATAGTAGCAGCGGGTGCGCTGGTTGAGGTTGCCGCCGGTGGTCGCAGCGTTGCGCAGCTGGCCCGAGGCCCCAGCCAGGATCGCGTCCGCCAGCAGCGGGTAGCGGCTCCTGACGCGGGCGTCGTAGGCGAGGTTCGCGTTCGTCACGAGAGCGCCGACCCGCAGCCCGCCGTCGTGCTCGGCGATGCCGCCGAGCGGCAGGCGAGTGATGTCGATCAGGCGGCCGGGGCGCGTCACGTCGTACTTCATCAGGTCGACGAGGTTGGTGCCGCCGGCGATGAACTGCGCGCCGGGTGCGCCGGCGAAGGCCTGCACGGCCTCCGCCACGGTGCCGGCGCGAACGTAATCGAAGCGGTTCATCGGGCGGCTCCCAAGTCTTGAGCCGCACCGTCCTGCGCCATCACATCCTCGATCGCGTCGACGATGTTGGTGTAGGCGCCGCAGCGACAGATGTTTCCGCTCATCGCCTCGCGGATCTCGTCGCGCGAATGCGCGTGACCCTCGTTCATCATGCCGACCGACGAGCAGAGCTGGCCCGGCGTGCAGTAGCCGCACTGGAAGGCGTCGTGCTCGACGAAGGCCGCCTGGATGGGGTGCAGGCCGTTGCTGCCGGCGCCGCCGTTCGACAGGCCGGCAAGGCCCTCGACGGTGGTGACCTCGGCGCCGTCCTTCATCACCGCCAGGGCGAGGCAGGAATTCACGCGGACGCCGTCCACCAGCACCGTGCAGGCGCCGCACTGGCCGTGGTCGCAGCCCTTCTTGGTGCCGGTGAGGTCGAGGGTCTCGCGCAGCAGGTCGAGCAGGGTGGTCCAGGGGGCGACCTGGAGTTCGCGGTGCTGCCCGTTGATGGTCAGGCTGATGCCGACCCGGGTGTCCGCGGCGACCGGCGAACCGCTTTCGATGAGCATGAGGCGTTCCAGGAGAAAAGGTTTTTCGCGAAAGGGCGAACAGGTCGGAGCGAACACGGCGCGCAAGGCGTGCATCCGGGCTCGCCGCACGGATTGTCCGTTGCACTCGATAACGGTTCCAATCTGCCGCCGTTCCAATCCGTGGTCGTCGCCGCGTCGGGCGTCGCGTTGCGGACCAAGCGGTTTCCGTTTGCGCACGCCTCGGCTAACCCTGGGCCGGACCGCCGAACCGCCTCAGGAGCCCCGATGGCCGCCCTCGATTCCGTCCTCAACGACATCGACAAGGATCTCGACAACGCCCTGGAGCGCCTGTTCGCCTTCCTCAGGATTCCCTCGATCTCGACCGATCCAGCCTATGCCCCCCATTGCCGCGAGGCGGCGGCCTGGCTCGCCGCGGACCTGACGGCGCTCGGGTTCGAGACCTCGGTGGAGGAGACCTCGCTCCACCCCGTCGTGCTGGCGCATAAGCCGAAGCCCGGGGCGCCGCACGTGCTGTTCTATGGGCATTACGACGTGCAGCCGGTGGACCCGCTGGACCTGTGGGAGACGCCGCCGTTCGAGCCGCGGATCGCCACCGACGCGAAGGGCGAGAAGACAATCGTCGCCCGCGGCGCTTCGGACGACAAGGGCCAGGTGATGACCTTCGTCGAGGCCTGCCGGGCGCATCTGGCGATGAACGCCGAGCTACCCTGCGCGGTCACGATCCTGATCGAGGGCGCCGAGGAGAACGGCTCGCAGGGGCTGCCGGAATGGGTGGCGCGGAACAAGGATCGGCTCGCCGCCGACGTCGTGCTGGTGTGCGACACGTCGATGTGGAACCCGACGACGCCGGCGATCACCTCGTCCCTACGCGGGCTCGCCTATTTCGAGGTCGAGGTGACCTGCGCCGACCGCGACCTGCATTCGGGCTTCTTCGGCGGCGCCGCGCGCAACCCGATCCACGTGCTGTCGCGCATCCTCGCCGACCTGCACGACGCCGACGGCAAGGTGACGCTGCCTGGCTTCTACGACGGCGTGCGCGAGCGGCCGCCCGAGGTGCTGGAGCAGTGGCGCGGCCTCGACTTCACGCCCGAAACGTTCCTCGGCCCCATCGGCCTGTCGGAGCCGGCCGGCGAGCGCGGGCGTCTGCTGATCGAATTGGTGCAGTCGCGGCCGGCTTGCGACGTCAACGGCATCATCGGCGGCTATACCGGCGAGGGCACCAAGACGGTGATCGCGGGCAAGGCCAGCGCCAAGGTCTCGTTCCGCCTCGTGGACGACCAGGACCCGCAGAAGCTCGCCGAGACCTTCGAGGCCTTCGTGCGCGCACGCATCCCCGCCGACTGCTCGGTGAACGTGATCTGCTACAAGGGCTCGCGCGCCATCAGCCTGCCCTTCGACATGCCGGAGCTGGAGACCGCCCGCGCCGCGCTCCAGGACGAGTGGGGCGTGCCCGCGGTGACGGTGGGCGCGGGCGGCTCGATCCCGATCGTCGGCGACTTCAAGCGCCTCCTCGACCGCAACACCCTGCTGATCGGCTTCGGACTCGACGACGACCGCATCCACTCGCCGAACGAGAAGTACGACCTGCGGAGCTTCCACAAGGGCACGCGCTCGTGGGCGCGCATCCTGTCGGCTTTGGGGGCACGGCGGGGGCACTGAGCGGCGGCTTTCCCTCCCCCTTCCGCTGGGGCAGGCGGTGCGGTGCGAGACGGCTCGCGGGAACCGAGGCGTGCTTCTGCGCCTTCCCTGACCGCGCGACGGCAACCCGGCCGGTCGCCCGTCCCGGGAGCCTCATGCCGCATCGACGCACGATCCTGGCGGGCGGCCTCGGCCTGCTCGCCGCCTCGACGGCGCGGGCGGCGGGCGCGGTGGTGCGGGTGGACGATCCGCGGCTCGACGCGCTGATCGACCCGTCCGCACAACTGCGGACGCTGTTCGACGACGGGCGCTGGTGCGAGGGTCCGTGCTGGGCGCCCGGTCTCGGCGGGCTGGTGTTCAGCGACACCAAGGCCAACCGGATCCGCGTGCTCGCGGAGGACGGGTCGGCGAAGACCCTGTTCGACCCGTCCGAGAACGGCAACGGCAACGCGCTGGACGCGCAAGGACGCCTGATCACCTGCGAGCACCGCACCCGGCAAGTGGTGCGGCGCGAGGCGGACGGGACCAAGACCGTGCTGGCGGACGCGTTCGGCGGCAAGAGGCTGAACTCCCCCAACGACGCGGTGGTCGCCACCGACGGAGCGGTGTGGTTCACCGATCCCGTCTTCGGCATCACCCAGCCCGAAGAGGGCATCCTGGCCGAGCCCGAGCAGGCCGCGCGGCGCGTCTACCGCGTCACCGCGCCGGGCTCGTCGGCGGCCCGCGTCGAGGCGATGACCGACGCCCTCGACCAGCCGAACGGCCTCGCCTTCGCGCCGGACGGGCGCACCCTCTACGTCAGCGAATCCGGGGCGTCGCTCAACCCAGAGGGGGGTCGCGCGGTGATGGCCTTCGCGGTCGGTCCGGACGGTCGGCTTGGGCCGCCGCGGACCTTCGCGGCGATCGAAGCCGGCGTACCCGACGGCCTCAAGGTCGACGCCGCCGGCCGGGTCTACGCCGCCTGCGGCGACGGCATCCGCATCTTCGCACCCGACGGCACGGCGCTCGGGCGGATCGCCATGCCGACGGCTGCCGCGAACCTCGCCTTCGGCGGATCGGACGGGCGCCGGCTGTTCGTCGCCGCCGGCCACGCCATCCTCGCCATCGACCTGCGCGTCGCGCCCCGCGGCTGAAACGGTAAGCTCCATGTCCTTCGCCCGACTGTCTCTCGCCCGGCGCCACCTCCTCGCCGGCGGCCTCGCCGCCCTCGCCCTGCCCGCGGTCGCGGCCGAGGGCGGCTCGCCCGCGCCAGGCGGGACCGCGGTGGCGAGCCGGAAGGCGTCTCCGATGGAGCTGGCGCTCGCCGCGAACGCGCCCTCGACCCCGACCGGGCTGGCGATCTCGCACAAGGGCCGCGTCTTCGTGATGATGCCGCGCTTCACCGGCAAGGAGCCGATCACGGTGGGTGAGGTGTCGCCAGACGGCTCGGTGAAGGCCTATCCCGACCAGGCGACCAACACCCCGGACGCGGGGAGGCCGCAGGCGACGTTCTTCCACGTGCCGAACGGCGTCTTCGCCCCCGACGACAGCCTGTGGCTGCTCGATTCGGGCCTGCCCGAGGGCAAGGGCGCGCCGGTGCCGGGCGGGGCCAAGCTCGTCCAGATGGACCTCGCCACGAACCGGATCGTCCGCATGATCCCGCTCGAGGCCGGCGTCACGCCGACCTCGTCGCTGAACGACCTGCGCGTCGAGGTCCGAGCCGGGCGCCAGCGCGCCTACATCACCGACCAGGGCCAGGGCGAGGACGGGGCGATCCTCGCGGTCGACCTCGCTACCGGACAGGTGGCGCGGCGGCTCTCCGAGCATGCCAGCACCAAGTCGCAGAAGGGCGTGGTGAAGTTCGTCGAGGAGCGCCCGGTGATGCAGACCAAGGGCGACGGCCCGCCGCAGCATCCGAAGGGCGGCGCCAACGGCATCGCGCTGAGCCCCGACGGCACGCGCCTGTATTACGCGCCGCTGATGGCGCGGCGGCTGTATTCCGTGGAGACGGCGGGCCTCCTCGATCCCAAGGTCACGGATGCCGAGGTGGCGGCGACCGTGAAGGATCTCGGCGAGAAGGGGATGACCGGCGGCCTGACCACCGACTCGAAGGACCGGGTCTACCTCAGCCTGCAGGAGCACAACGCCGTCGGCCGGCGCGACCCCGACGGCACGATCACGGTGATCGCCTCGGATCCGCGCCTGATCTGGGCGGACACGTTCTGGATCACCGCCGACCGCTGGCTCTACATCTCGGGCGCGCAGGTGAACCGCCGCCCCGAGTTCAACCGCGGCAAGGACCTGCAGCAACCACCCTACGCGATCCTGCGGATGCGGATCGACGCCGACCCGGTCGACGGATTGTCTCAGTGACGACCTCGGCTCAGTAGCGGCGGCCGGCGCGGGCGGCGTCCACGCTCAGCGGGCCGGGGCCGGCGAAGACGAGGTACAGGAAGACGAAGCAGAACAGTATCGCGGCGTCGCCCCCGTTGACCGCCGGGAACGGCGCTTTCGGCGCGTGGACGAGGAAGTAGCCCACCGCCATCTGGCCCGAGAGCAGGAACGCGACGGGCCGGGTGAACAGGCCGAGGATGATCAGCGCGCCGCCGACCAGTTCGAGCAGGCCCGCGGCGCCAGCGAGGGAGAGCAGCTCGGGCGCGGGCATCGCGCGGGGCGGCAGGCCGAACAGCTTCTGCGTGCCGTGCTGGAGGAAGACGAGGCCGGTCACCGCCCGCAGCAGCGACAGGGCGAGGGGGGCGTAGCCGTTCAGGCGCGCGACGAGCGAGTTCATGAGCGGACGGGTCTCCGAGGCCGGGGGAGACACCATCGCGAAGAATTCGTGGCCGCTGTCAAGCTTGGGGCTTCGGTGACCGCCGCCGTGCGGCGAGCCGCGACCGGTTCATGGAATTCCAACCGGTGCGTGTCATACTTCCCTTCCCACCGGACGCGCCGGGCGAGGGACTTGCAGGGGAGGCCGTCCACGACCTCCGATCCGGCGCTCCGCCGGGGCCGCCCCAACCCGTGCGAAGGGCCAATGCCATGACATCGGGTCCCCTCACGCGCATCCCGCCGAATGGACGGACGGCCCCCGACACGGCGGCGGAGTCGCGCCCCCCGGTGGTTCCCAAGCGTCGCCGGACCGGTCACAACGGGCCGATCGCGCCGCCGGCCTCCACGGGCCAGGGCGCTCCGCCGAGTCCCGAGGTCCCATCCGTGCCCCTGCCCCGCGTCGTCGCGTTCTCGGCGAGCATCAACCGGCCCTCGCGCACCCGCACCCTCGTCGAGGCGATCGCCGCGGAACTCGGCCGCCATCGCCGCATCGACCTGACCGTGATCGACCTGATCGACGCCGGGCCGGGCCTCGGTGCGCTCACCCGCGACGACCTCTCGGAGTCGGCGGAGGCGCTGGTCGCGGCGATCGAGGGGGCCGACGCGCTGATCGTCGGGACGCCCGTCTACAAGGGCGCCTATTCCGGCCTGTTCAAGCACGTGTTCGACTTCGTCGGCGCGGAGGCGCTCGTCGGCCTGCCGGTGGCGCTCGCCGCCACCGGCGGCGGCCTGCGCCATGCGCTGGTGGTGGAGCACTCGCTCCGTCCGCTGTTCGGGTTCTTCTCCGCGCACATCGCGCCGACCTCGGTCTATGCTGGCGGCGACGAGATCGCGGACGGGGTCGTCGCCGACGCGACGGTGGCCGCGCGCATCGAAGCGGCCGGCCGCGAGCTCGACGCCCTGCTCGCCGTGACGCGCGGGGCCGACCGGGCCAAGGCGCCGGCGGCGTGACCCTCAGGCCTTGACCTTCAAGCCTTGTCGAGCGCCCCGGCGATCGCGCTGATCACCCGCGGATCGGTCGGCTCGACCTGCGTCGCGAAGGCGGCGGCCAGGGTGCCGTCGCGGGCCACGAGGTACTTGTGGAAGTTCCAGCGCGGCGTCTCGCCGGGCTTCTCGAGCGCCGCCCACTGGTAGAATGGGTGCGCGCCCGGCATCTTCACCCGCGTCTTGGCCGTGAGCGGGAAGGTGACGCCGTGGTTCTTGCGGGCGGCCTCGGCGATGGCGGCCCCGTCCAGCGGCTCCTGGTTGCCGAAATCGGGCGACGGTACGCCGAGCACCGTCAGACCGCGCTCCTGGAAGCGGGTCCACAGGGTCTGCAGCCCGGCGAGCTGGCCGGCATAGCCACAGGCGGTGGCGGTGTTGACCACCAGGATCGGTCGCCCGGCATAGGCCGAGAGCGGCATCGCGCCCCCTTCCGGCCCGTCGAAGGCGAAGGCGGTGGCACGCATCCCGGCATCCAGGGCTTGGGCGCGGCCGGCGGTGGCGGCGCCGACGGCCGCACCGAGGAGGGCGAGGGCGTCGCGGCGGTGAAGGATCATGGGCTTGCGGCCTCCGGAACGGTGGCAGATCACGTCAGCCACCACATGGCGCAGGCGGCCGAGAGGTCCAGGGCGGCCGATCGCGCGATTTCACGAGCCGGCGCACCGTCGGCACCGGTGGAACCTTCTGATGCGACGGGCCTTTTGCGGGGGAACCTTGACTGTCGACTTCGGGCCGGATCGGGCGCGGGGCGACGATGGAAAGACGAGACGCGATGCGCAGCCTGATTGCCGGAACGGTCCTCCTCACCCTGGGCACGACCGCCCTGGGAACGAGCCTCGCGCTCGCGCAGACGCCGGCTCCGACCGCGCCAGCGCCGGGCACCCAGGCGGTGCCGCCGGAGAAGCCGGCCACGATCTCGCCGGACGCGCCCAAGCCTGACGTGGTGAAGCCTGACGTGGTGAAGCCTGACGTGGTGAAGCCTGATGTGGTGAAGCCCGACGCCACCAGCTCCGACACGACCAAGTCTGACACGGTGAAGCCCGACGCGTCGGCCGCGCCGTTGAAGCCGGTCGAGCCGGTGCCGGGGCAGCCCGCGACCTTCACGAACGACCTGCGGCCGACCTTCGTCGCGCAGTCGCCCGACGACATGGTCAGCTCGAAGCTCGTCGGCCAGAGCATCATCAACGGCGCCAACGAGACCATCGGCGAGATCGCCGACGTGGTGATCGGCTTCGACGGCAAGGTGAAGGCCTGGGTCGTCGGCGTCGGCGGCTTCCTCGGGATCGGCACCAAGTACGTGGCGGTCGATCCCAGCGCGCTTCACCTCCAGCGGATCGACGGCAAGGCGCTGCGGGCGGTGATCAACACCGACAAGGACCAGCTCCGCGCTGCGCCGGAATACATCTACCTCGGCAAGGAGAAGCCGAAGGACGACGCCACCAAGGCCGACGGGGCCAAGTAATAGCCCTCGCTATGTGACGGCGCCCCGGCAGGGCGGCCTCAGGGATCGATCCGGCGGAGCACGAAGGCGACGCCGGTCTCGGGGTCGCGCCGCCAGGTGCCGTCGCCGGCGGGCACGAGGTTCACCACGTGCCCGCGCTTGGCCACCAGGGTCATCCGGCCCTCGCCGGTGCGCCACGTCGCCGGGTCGAACACCTCGATCCCGGTGTCGCGGCAATTCGGAAGCAGGTGCACCGGCGCGCCGGGACCGCCGCCGAGATCGAGGCGACAGACGTCGCGGTTGAGCAGCCGGTCGAGGGCGTAGATCCCGGCCTGGACCCCGATGCCGGGCCCGGGCGCGGCCGCCGGGGTCGGCACCGGCTCCGGCGCGGCGGCGGACGGTGCGAGCGCGGGCGGCGTGACCGCGACCGGCGCCGGATCGAGGAGGCTCGGCGTACCCATCGCCGCGATTTCCAGCGGAACCAGGCTGTAGCTCTCGCCCGACGCGGCCGTGGCGACGTAGCTGCGCTGGTCGGGGCGCTTGGCGAAGGCCAGCACCGGGCGGACGTTTCGGTCGACGAGGCGGACGACGCCGTCGGCGAAGAGCCAGCCGGCGACCGTCCCCACCACCGGCACCGCCCGCCGGCAGCCGGCAGGAAACCGCACCACCTGCCCGGCCTCGCCGGATTCCGAACTCAGCGTCATCACGCAGCGCCGGTTGGTGCCGTCGCGCGACAAGTCCCAGGTGCCGGGCACGCCGCCGCGCGCCTCGGGGAGGGTCGTCGCGAAGGGCGCGGGCGAGTCGGCCGCGGGCGGCTCCTGCGCGCGGGCGGCGCCGGCCAGAGCGAGCCAAGCCCCGGCAGCGAACCGTAGGCCGGCGACGGAGTGGGCCGTGCTCATGCGCGGGCGCCCGAAACCGGCCAAGGCGTCTCCGCCACCGGCGTCAGCGGGCCGCGGCCCTCGAACCACGAGACCAGGTTGTCGACGACGAGCCGCCCCATGCCGGCGCGGGTCTCGTGCGTGCCCGACCCGACATGCGGCAGCAGCACCACCCGGTCGAGGGCGACGAGCCGCTCCGGCACGTGCGGCTCGGCGGCGAAGACGTCGAGGCCGGCGCCGTGGATCGTGCCGGCCTCAAGCGCTGCGACCAGCGCCGCCTCGTCCACCACGCTGCCGCGGGCGACGTTGACGAGGATGCCCTCCGGCCCGAGCGCCGCGAGCACCGCGGCGTCGACGAGGCCGTCCGTGCCGGCGCCACCCGGCGCCACCACCATGAGCACGTGGACGGCTTGCGCCAGCCCGACCAGGGTCGGATGGTAGGCGTAGGGCGCGTCGGCTTGCGGCCGCCGTCCGTGATAGGCGATCTCGACGCCGAAGCCTTCGAGTCTGCGGGCGATCGCCCGCCCGATCCGCCCGAGCCCGAGGATGCCGACCCGGCGCCCGCGCAGCGATGCGGTGAGCGGGAACGGCGCCGCCGGCCACCGCCCGGCGCGCAGGTAGCGGTCCGCCTGCGGGATCCGGCGGATCGTGGCAAGCAGGAGGCCGACCGCCAGGTCCGCGACCTCGTCGGTGAGCACGTCCGGCGTGTTGGTGACGACGACGCCGCGCCGCGCGGCCTCGGCGGCGTCGATCGTGTCGTAGCCGACCCCGAAGTTGGCGACGATCTCCAGGTTGGGAAGCCGGTCGAGCAGCGCGCCGTCCACTACCGCCTGGGCTTTGACCGCGAGCCCGCGGACGCGCGGGCCGACCTCGGCGAGGAACGCGTCGCGGTCGTTCGCGGTGTCGAGCCGGTGCAGGGCGAAGGTGGGCGTCAGGGCCTCCGCCACGCTCGGGTGCATCGGCTTCAGCATGAGGATGTCGGGTCGTGAAAGGCTCAAAGCTCGGCTCCTGGCGCCCGGCGCCGTCGGGGCATGGTCTCGCGGCGCGATGATGAGGGGCCGCCGCTTTGGCGGCAAGGCCGCACGGCCCCGGGGCGGCCGACGCCGACCTAGTCGATCATCGGGTCGTCCGCCGCGTCGACGAGGCGGCGCAGAGCCATCAGCGCCCGGCGTAGCGCGTCGAGCGGGGGCGCCGCCAGCGCCAGGCGGACGGCGTTCGGGGCGTGCCCAGGGCCGATGGCGAAGGCCGAGGCGGGCGTGATGGAGATACCCTGGCGCAAGGCGGCCGCGGCGAAGGCCTCGGCGCGCCAGGTCTCCGGCAGGTCGAGCCAGAGATGATAGGCGCCGCGTTCGCCGCTTACCGACAGGCCGTCCAGGCATTCGCGCGCCAGCGCCTGCCGCGCGACCGCGTCCGCGCGCTTGACGACGGCGAGCCGCGCCGCCGATCCGTCGCCCATCCAGTGGGTGCCGGCGGCCAGCGGAAACCCCGTCGCGGCCCATCCGCCCTGGCGCACGGAGGCGGCGAGGCGGTCGGTCCAATCGGGCGGGGAGGCGATCAGTCCGACCGTCAGGCCCGGCATGACGCGCTTCGACAGGCTGTCGATCACGATCGTCCGGTCCGGCGCCTGGGCCGCCAGGGGTACCGCATCCGAGAGGAAGCTGTAGACCGCGTCTTCGATCGCCACGAGCCCGGTCTGCGCCAGCACCGCCGCGATCTCCGCCCGCCGGCTCGGCCCCATGGTGAGGCCCAACGGGTTCTGGAGGGTCGGCTGAAGGTAGAGCCCGCTCAACGGGGCGGCGCGATGCGCCCGCAGGATCGCATCCGGCCGCATGCCCTCGCCGTCGAGGGCGAGGGGGACCAGGGCGATGCCGAGGCGCGCGGCGATGCCCTTGACCACCGGGTAGGTCAGCGGCTCGCAGCCGACGCGCTCCCCCGGTCGTGCCAGGGCCGCCAGCACCGCGGCCAGACCCTGGCGCCCGTTTCCGGTGAACAGGATGCCATCGGCATCGGGGGCGAAGCCGCCGCGCGCGAGGAAGTTCGCCGCGACGGCCCGCGCCCGCGGCGTCCCGGCTGGGCCGAACTGGTTCAAGGCCGCGCTCGCGCCGCCGGCCCGCGCGAGGGCGGCGAGCCCCTCGGTCAACACGCGGTTCTGCTCGGGCAGGTTCGAGTGAGTCCGTTGCAAGTCCACCGCGCCGGGCGCGGGCTCGGGCTGCAGGACCGGCCCGCTCAGGTCCGAGCGCACGTAGGTGCCGCGCCCGACCTCGCCGAGGGTGAGGCCGCGGCGGGCCAGCTCGGCGTAGACGCGCGCCGCCGTCGAGACCGCGATGTCGCGCTCATAGGCGAAGGTGCGCTGCGGCGGCAGGCGATGCCCCGGCCCGATCTGCCCGCTGGCGATCTCCGCCGCGACCGCGTCGGCGACGCTCCTGTAATCGGTCATCGGCTAAATTGATCCGAGTTCAATAAAGACATTGAACCGAGATGCGTATCGGATCAATCCTGTCGAGGCAATCCCGGCCGGATCGCTTCCCCTTCCCCGCTTCGGATCGCCGACCATGCAAGCCGCCTCGTCGCCCGCGTCGTTCCCCACCTCGGCATCCGCGCCCGACCGCAGGCGGTTCCTCGGATTCGACGCGTCGATCGTAGGGATCTGGCTGAAGCGCCACCGGGCGCGCCGCGAGCTCGCGAGCCTGCGCGACGACCAACTCCGCGACGCAGGCCTCGACCGCTTCGCCGTCCGCGCGGAAGCCCGCAAGCCGTTCTGGAAGCCGTGACCCGAGCGGCCGGCCGCCACCTCGCACCCACCTCTGCAGCCGATGCCGGTCAGCCATTTGCGGCGACCGGCCGGCGAGCACTTCCGAAATCGCGCGTCGAACCTTACTAAAGACGTCCGCGCCGGCCGTTGGCCGGCAACAGACACGCCGCGAAGCGACCAGAATCCATGACGAGCCCGCGCACCCTCTACGACAAGATCTGGGACGACCACGTCGTCGACGTCGAGGCCGACGGCTCGACGCTGCTCTACATCGACCGCCACCTCGTCCACGAGGTGACGAGCCCGCAGGCCTTCGAGGGTCTGCGCGTCGCCGGTCGCACGGTGCGCGCCCCGGAGAAGACGCTGGCGGTGGTGGACCACAACGTCCAGACCTCGGACCGCTCCAAGGGCATCGAGGATCCGGAGAGCCGGATCCAGCTCGAGGCGCTGGCGCAGAACGTCAAGGATTTCGGCATCGAGTTCTACGATGCCCTCGATCGCCGCCAGGGCATCGTCCACATCATCGGCCCCGAGCAGGGCTTCACCCTGCCCGGCCAGACCATCGTCTGCGGCGACAGCCACACCTCGACGCACGGCGCGTTCGGGGCTCTCGCCCACGGCATCGGCACCTCCGAGGTCGAGCACGTGCTCGCCACGCAGACGCTGCTGCAGAAGAAGGCCAGGAACATGCGCGTCACCGTCGACGGCGTGCTGCCGGCCGGCGTCAGCGCCAAGGACATCGTGCTTGCGATCATCGGCGAGATCGGCACCGCCGGCGGCACCGGCCACGTCATCGAGTATGCGGGCGAGGCGATCCGCGCGCTGTCGATGGAAGGCCGGATGACGATCTGCAACATGTCGATCGAGGGCGGCGCACGCGCCGGCCTCGTCGCCCCGGACGCCACGACCTACGCCTATTGCGAAGGCCGGCCGATGGCGCCGAAGGGCGAGGCCTTCGCGCGGGCGCGGGCCTACTGGGAGAGCCTCGTCAGCGACGAGGGCGCGCATTTCGACAAGGAAGTCCGCCTGGACGCCGCCAGCCTGCCGCCAATCGTCAGCTGGGGCACGAGCCCCGAGGACGTGATCTCCGTGCTGGGCTCGGTGCCCGACCCGGCCTCGATCCTCGACGAGAACAAGCGCGCCTCGAAGGAGAAGGCCCTGTCCTACATGGGGCTCACGCCGGGCACGAAGATCACCGACATCACCCTCGACCGGGTGTTCATCGGCTCCTGCACCAACGGCCGGATCGAAGACCTGCGCATCGTCGCCCAGATGGTCGCGGGCCAGAAGGTGCACGAGAGCGTCTCGGCGATGGTGGTGCCGGGCTCCGGCCTGGTGAAGGCGCAGGCCGAGGCCGAGGGCATCGACACGGTGCTGAAGGCCGCCGGCTTCGATTGGCGCGAGCCCGGCTGCTCGATGTGCCTCGGCATGAACGCCGACCGCCTCAGCCCGAACGAGCGCTGCGCCTCGACCTCGAACCGCAACTTCGAGGGCCGCCAGGGCCATCGCGGCCGCACCCACCTCGTCTCCCCGGCCATGGCCGCCGCAGCCGCCGTGGCCGGCCGCTTCGTCGACATCCGGGCCTGGCCCAAGGGGTAAGGGCTCCCGCCAACCACCCCTCGCCGTCATTCCGGGGCGCCGAAGGCGAGCCCGGAATCCAGAACCGCAGGTCGTGCTTCGGCTGGCGTCGGCGGCGGCTCTAGATCCCGGGCTCTGCTGCGCAGCCCCGGGATGACGGGGAGTGTTCGTGATCGATTGGCGGAGCCTCGGCTCGCCGACGACGGACGCGGTTCAGGGCTGCTCCGCCCTCAGAACTCCATATCGAGCTCTTCGATCTCCTCCGGCTCCTCGGCGGCGGCCTCGGCCCACTCGACCATCAGCGGCCAGTGCAGGATGGCGTCGCGGTAGGCGGTGGCGCGCGGGGGAAGGGTCACGTCGTAGGTGCGAAAGCGCGTGCAGACGGGGGCGTACATCGCGTCGGCCAGCGTCGGGCGCTCGCCGAACAGGAACGGCCCGTCGTAGCGGGCGAGGCAGTCGTCGAAGATCGTGACGATGCGCTCGATGTCGCCCTTGGCGCCGTTGAACACCCGAAAGCTCGGGTGGAAGGCCTTCAGGTTCATCGGCAGGGCCGAGCGCAGGTTGATGAAGCCGCCGTGCATCTCGCCGGCGATCGAGCGGCAATGGGCGCGGGCGGCCACGTCCTTCGGCAGGAAGCCGGCCTCGGGGAAGGTCTCGTTGAGGTACTGCGCGATCGCCAGCGTGTCCCAAACCACGATGCCCTCGTGGTGCAGGCGGGGGACGAGGAACGAGGGCGAGAGGTGGAGCAGCTCGGCGCGCGAGGTCTCGTCGCCGCCGGGCAACATCTCGGTGTCGAAGTCGAGGCCGGCCATCTTGCAGATCAGCCAGCCGCGAAGCGACCACGACGAGTAGTTCCGGCTGGAGATCGTCAGCGTCGCCGTGGCCATGCTCGCATCCTTCGCGGATCGTTTTCGCGAGAGGCGGATCCAAGACTCGTGCCGACTCGCCGCCGCAGGCGCACATCATGCCTCGGGCGTGGGCGAATTGCCACGGACCCCGACGGGGATCACTCGCGCCGGAGCAGAGCCGCGACGTCGGCCTGCTCGGACGCCGACAGGCCACGCTCGGGCGCCGGCGCCGCGCGGCGCGACAGGCGCCAGATCCCGAAGCCGCCGAGCAGCACCGCGAGCAGCGGCGTCAGCCACAGCAGCACGGTGTGGAGCGCCAGGACCGGGCGCAGCAACACGAACTCGCCGTAGCGGTTCACCACGTAATCCTCGACGCCCTGGTTGCTGTCGCCGGCCTTCAGCCGCTCGCGCACGATCAGCCGGAGGTCCTTCGCCAGCGGCGCGTCGGAATCGTCGATCGACTGATTCTGGCAGACGAGGCAGCGCAGGCCCGAGGAGATCTCGCGGGCGCGATGCTCCATGGCCGGGTCCTTCAGGACCTCGTCCGGCTGGACGGCTTGGGCCGCGCCCGCCCCGAGCACGAGGCCGGCGAGCAGGAGGCCGCGGAGCGTGCGCGCGGCGCTCATTCGGCCGGGACCGCGTGCGGGGGAACGGGCTTGAGCTTGGCGCGGGCGGGCGCGCCAACGCGCATGCGCCGGTCGGTGAGCGACAGGCCGCCGCCGAGCGCCATCACCACCGCGCCGAGCCAGATCAGCAGCACCAGCGGCTTGTAGTACAGCCGCAGGCCGATGCTGCCGTCGGGCGAGATCTCGCCGAGGCTGGCGTAGACCTGGCTGACGCCGCGGGTGAGCAGGCCCGATTCCGTCACCGTCATCTTGCGGCTCGGGTAGAAGCGCTTGCCGGTGTCGACCTGGCCGATCTCGTCGCCAGCCTTGTCGCGGATGGTGAGGAAGGCCGCGACCTCCTCGTAGTTCGGGCCGGGCCGCGGCGCGACCCGATCCAGCGTCGCCACGTAAGGGCCGGTCGCCAGGGTTTGACCAGGCTTCAGGGTGGCGAGGCCCTCGGTCGCCCAGCCCTGCGCCGCGATGCCGAGCACGACCACGCCGACGCCGGCATGGGCGATGGCCGTGCCCCAGGCCGAGCGCGGCAGGCCGATCGCCCGGCGCCAGATCAGGCCGGGCGCGCGGGTGCGGCTGCTGCCGAAGCCGCGGGCGCGCGAGACGATCTCCAGCACCGAGCCGACGATGAGGTAGGCGCCCAGGCCCACGCCGACCGGAGCCATGGCCGGGCCGCCCCAGGTCCAGGCCAGGGTGGCGAGGCCGACCGCCAGGGCGAGGCCGAGGGCCGCGAACAGGCGCTGCGAGGCGGCGAGCGCATCGCCGCGCTTCCAGGCCAGGGTCTGCCCGAACGGCACGATCAGCAGGAGCGGGATCGCCAGGGGCACGAACGTGTAGTTGAAGAACGGCGGCCCGACCGAGATCTTCTCCGCCGTCAGCATCTCCAGCAGCAGCGGGTAGAGCGTGCCGACGAGCACGGTGGCGCAGGCGGCCACGAGGAACAGGTTGTTCATCACCAGCGCGCCCTCGCGCGAGATCGGCGCGAACAGGCCGCCCTGCCGCAGCATCGGCGCGCGCCACGCGAACAGCGTCAGCGACCCGCCGATGAACAGGATCAGGATCGCGAGGATGAAGATGCCGCGGGTCGGGTCGGTGGCGAAGGAGTGCACCGAGGTGAGCACGCCCGAACGCACGATGAAGGTGCCGAGCAGCGACAGCGAGAAGGTGAGGATGGCGAGGAGCACCGTCCAGACCTTGAGGGCGTCGCGCTTCTCCATCACGACGGTGGAGTGCAACAGCGCTGTGCCGGCGATCCACGGCATCAGCGAGGCGTTCTCGACCGGATCCCAGAACCACCAGCCGCCCCAGCCGAGCTCGTAATAGGCCCAGTACGAGCCCATCGCGATGCCGAGCGTCAGGAAGCTCCAGGCGGTCAGCGTCCACGGGCGCACCGCGCGGGCCCAGACGGCGTCGATCTTGCCGTCGATCAGGGCCGCGATCGCGAAGGCGAAGGTGATCGAGAAGCCGACATAGCCGACGTAGAGCAGCGGCGGATGCACCGCGAGGCCGAAATCCTGCAGCAGCGGATTGAGATCGTTGCCCTCGACCGGCGCCGGCACCGCCCGGGTGAACGGGTTTGAGGTGGTGATCACGAACAGCACGAAGACGAAGGTGATGAAGCCCTGCACCGCCAGGGTGTTGGCGCGCAGCACAGGCGGCACCGACTCGCGGGCCACCGCCACCATCGCCCCGAACAGCGTGAGGATCAGGATCCAGAGGAGCATCGAGCCCTCGTGGTTCCCCCAGACGCCGGAGAGCTTGTAGATGAACGGCTTCGTCGTGTGCGAGTTCTCGACCACGTTCTGGACCGAGAAGTCGGACGTGGCGTGGGCGTAGGTCAGCGCCGCGAACGCGAACAGCACGCAGGCGAAGGCGCCGAGCGCCGCCGGCGTCGCCACCTGCCGCAGGGCGGCGTCGCCCGAGCGGGCGGCCCAGATCGGCATCACCGACTGGACCAGGGAGAGCGCCAGCGCCAGCGCCAACGCGAAATGTCCGACCTCGACGATCAAGCGGCGGTTCCTCGAGTCAATGACATCGGCTCAGCGCTCGCTGCGCGGGCCGAGGGTCGCGGGTGCGGCGTCGGCGGCCTTCGGCGGGTCCGTCTTCACGGAGCCCTTTCCGCCCTTGCCGCCCTCCTGCCAGCGCCCCTGCGCCTTGAGCGCGTCGGCGACCTCGCGTGGCATGTAGGATTCGTCGTGCTTGGCGAGCACGGTGTCGGCGCGGAAGATGCCGCCCGGCTCCAGCGTTCCCTCGGCGACGACGCCCTGCCCCTCGCGGAACAGGTCGGGCAGAAGGCCGGTATACTGGACTTGGACGGTCGCGTTCGTGTCGGTCACCGCGAAGTCGATCTTCTGGTTCGCCCCGCGCTGGAGCGAGCCGTCCTTGACCAGGCCGCCGAGGCGGAAGCGCGTCCCGGGGCCGACGCCCTGGTTCGCCACCTCGGTCGGCGAGCGGAAGAACACGATCGACCCGCTCATCGCCGACAGGATGAGCCCGACGGCGAGCGCCAGGACGGCGCCGCAGGCGGCGATCAGGATCAGGCGGCGGCTCTTGCGCGTCACGAGTTCAGTCCGTCCCCGGCGGGTGGTCCGGCCCCGGTACGACCCACGAAGGTCGGTCCGGCGCCGTGCCGTCCTCATTCTTATCCTCTCGGATGTCGGCTCCGACGGGCCGCGGGTCAAGTCGCCCGTGCCGGGACAGATCGTCAGGGGCGCAGCGGAAGGCCGAGTTCCTTCGCCAGGGTGTCGAGCCGCTCGGCGGCGCCCGGGTCCGCGGCGAGCGCCATCCGCGCGCGGCTCAGGACCTTGCCGGCCTGCTCCGGATCGCCGAGCGCGCTGTAGGAGCGCACGAGCCGCAGCCATTCGTCGACGCTGCCGCCCTTGGCCGCGAGCCGGCGGTCGAGGCCGGCCACCATGCCGCGGATCGCGGCGTCGCGCTCGGCCGGCGGCATCGCCGTCACCGCGGCGGCCGCCGACTCGGTCTCGGCGCGGGATTCCGGCGTGGCGGCGTTCAGCGAGGCCGGGGGCACGGCGCTGCCGGCGTCGCGCGGCGTGCCGTCGGGCGACTTGCCGGACAGGCCGAGGTCGCGCGCGCCGGCCTCCAGGCTCGCGAGCGCGGCCGGGTCGGATTTCAGGGCGGCGCGGGCGCGTTCCAGCACGGCCTGCGCACGCTCCGGCTCGCCGAGGACGCTGCGGGAGCGGGCCAGCCGCAGCCATTCGTCCACGGTGCCGCCCTTGGCCGCGAGGCGCTCGTCGAGGCCGTCGACCATGCCCTGGATCGCGGCGCGCTGCTCCGGCGGCAGCCCGGGCGCGTCCTTTCCGGCTCCCTTGGCCGCCCCGTTGCCCGCCCCCTTGACCGGCGTTCCCGACAGCTGCGGGGCGGGCTCGCCCCGCAGCCGCGCCAGGTTCTCGCGGACCAGGCGAAGCCAGGGGGCGTCGGCCGGGCTGGTGTCGTTCAGGGCGCTGAGTTGGCGGATGGCCTCCGGCGTGTCGCCGTTCTGCTCGGCCGCGCGGGCGAGGTAGAAGCGGGGCTTGGGCGCCTTGGGGTCGAGGGCGAGGGCCCGGGTCAGGGCGGCCTTGGCCTCGGGGGGCACGATGCCGTTGCCGGCGGCCACCATCGCCTCGCCCCAGTCCGACAGCGATTCCGCAGTCTCGCCCTTGATCCGGACGATCGCCGCGTAGGCGCGCGCCGCGTCCTCGAACCGGCCGAGCCGCATGTAGACCGGCGCCAGCACGGCCCAGCCGCGGGCGTCGTTCGGGTCGGCGGCCAAGCGCGCCTCGATCTGCCCGACGGCCTTCATCAAGTCCTGCGCGCCCGATTGCGCCGCCTGCCGGTCTCCCGGCGTCTGCGCCGGCAGGTCGGGCGAGCCGTAGAGGCCGTAGGCGAGGAGGGCGACGAGGGGGATGGTGGACAGGGCGAAGGCCGAGGCCGCGCGGCGCTGGCGCAGGCGCGGCTCGGCCACGCTCGCCTCGCCGGGGCCGGGGGCGCGGCTCGCGCGAAGGAGCCGGCGGGCGGCCTCGGTGCGGGCCGATTCCGCCTCCGCGGGCGCGATCAGCCCACGTTGGAGGTCGCGCTCGATCTCGGCGAGCTGATCCTCGTAGAACGCCGTCTCGGTGACGGTGCCGGCCGCATCGGGGACGATGGCGACGCGGCGCGACATCGGCCAGAGCAGGGCCAGGACGGCCGCGGCGGTCATGCCCGCCAGAATGAACCAGATCGCCGTCATCACACCTTCGAAGCGGTCCCGGTTCGCCTCACGCGAGACCGCGGCCGCCTCATCCCCTCAGATTGTAAGACGGCCCTCGTCGGGACCGAATGGCCGTCGGCCGGATCGTAGAGACCGGCCGCAGGCGGTACGATGCCCGCTCTCGGCGTCACGGTGTCACGCAAGTTTTTCGCGATGACAAGCTTTTCGCGACGACGAGGGCGCGGACCTTTCCCGAACGTCCGCGATCAGTGCCCGGCCGCGCCCTTGGGCAGGTCGCCCGGCACCTCCAGCACCGCGCGCAAGCCGCCCAACGCCGCCTGCTCGAGGCGGAAGCGGCCGCGATAGAGGGTGGCGAGGTCCGCGACGATGGAGAGGCCGAGGCCGGAGCCGGGCTTCGATTCGTCCATGCGTCGGCCGCGCCCGAGCACCGCCGAGCGCGCCTCCTCCGGCAGGCCGGGGCCGTCGTCTTCGATCGCGACGAGAAGGTGGGGATAATCGTGGGCCTCCACCGCCTCGGCCCGGATCGCGACGCGGCCGGCGGCCCATTTCGAGGCGTTGTCGACGAGGTTGCCGACCATCTCCTCGAAATCCTGGCGCTCGCCGCGGAAGCGCAGGCCCGCCGGCACGTGGACCTCGTAGGCGATGTCCTTGTCGCGGTAGATCTTCCCGAAGGTCCGCACGAGGCCGGCGAGCGCCGGCTCGACGTCGGTCGAGGTCCCGAGCGTGCCGGCGAGCGCGGCCGCGCGCGCCCGGTCGAGGTGGTAGTTCACCTGGTCGCGCATCACCGCCGCCTGCTCGCGGATCTTCTCGGCGAGGTCGGCCGGCGCGTCCGAGGCGCCGACCTCGTTGACGATGATCGACAGCGGCGTCTTGAGCGCGTGGGCGAGGTTGCCGACCTGGGTGCGGGCGCGCTCCAGGATCTCGCGGTTGGTCTCGATCAGGAGGTTCACCTCGCCGGTGAGCGGGGCGATGTCGCGGGGATAGGTCCCGGTGATCCGGTCGGCCTCGCCGCGGCGGATCGCGCCGAGCGCCGCGCGCATCTTCTTCAGCGGCGCCAGGCCGAAGCGGATCTGCAGCAGGGTCGTCAGCGCCAGCGACAAACCGAGCAGGCCGAAGGTCATGAACAGCGAGTTGCGGAAGCGCTCGACGTCGTTGACGATCTCGTCGGCCGGGCCGGCGACGCGCACGGTGTAGCGCCCGTCCTCGCCGAGGTCGACGTCGCGCTCGATGATGCGGAGCAGCCGGTCGTCCTGGGCGCGGCCGTAGCCCTGGCGGATCTGCCCGACTCCCGCCTTGCCGTCGGGATCGGTCGCGGGCTTCAGCGGCACGCCGACGAGGGAGCGCGAGGTGCGCAGGTCCCGCGGCCGGGCGTCGGGCTTGCCGACCTGCCAGTACCAGCCCGAGAGCGGCAGGTCGAAGCGCGGGTCCCCGAGGGTGAAGGCGCGACTCTCGGTGTCGCTCGGGGTGACGAGGTCGGTGGCGAGGTTGTTGGCGAAGACCAGCAGGCGGCTGTCGAACGCCCGCTCGGTGGTCTCGCGGTAGAGCGTCGTCAGGATCCAGGCGGCGAGCAGCAGGATCGCGGAGCTGGCCAGCAGCGCCGAGACCGCCAGGCGCACCGCGATCGAGCGACGCCGGAGGGAGAACAGGCTCAGGACCGCGCGCATCGGGGCGACGCGCGGTTCGGGCGCCGGATGCTCACGATCCTTCGGCTCGGCTCGTGGGGAGGTCGAAGTCATGCCGTGACCACGTTTCGAGGGCGGCGCGCGTACGCCCATTCTACCGGCGATGCGGAGGCCCATCGTCTCGTCGGTCCTCCGGCCGAGCGCAAGGGTCATCCGACGCGAGATCGCGACGCCCGAACCGAGTGAATGCGCAGGCGCGCCCCTGCGCGGCGACCGAGTGTGTCAGGGGTCGCGCCGGCGTCGGCTCAGGCGACCTGCCGGTCGAGGGGGTCGAATGCTGCGTCACCCGTGACCTGAGCCTGGTCCGGGGCGTAGGCGAACCGGAAAGCGTTTCGCCCCTCCGCCTTGGCGCGGTAGAGGGCGCGGTCGGCGGCTCGATAAAGCGCCTCGCGGTCGAAGCCGTCCTCTCGCGTCAACGCGATCCCGATGCTGACGCCGATCCCGACGGGATGGCCGTCGAGATCGATCGGGAGCGACATCGCCGCGATCAGGCGCTCGGCCAGCCGGGTCGCGTCCTCCCGTCGGCCGGAGCCGGTCTGGATGACGACGAACTCGTCGCCGCCGATCCGGGCCACCGTATCCTCGATGCGCACCACCGAGCGGAGCCGGTCGGCGACATGGCGCAGCAGTTGATCCCCGGCCTGATGGCCCAGCGTGTCGTTGACGCCCTTGAAGCGGTCGAGATCCAGACAGAGGATCGCGAACCCGCCCTCCGCCCGCGACGCGCGCGCAGTCTCCTCGTCGAAGCGTTCGCGGAAGAGGACGCGATTGCCGAGGCCGGTGAGCGCGTCGTGCCGCGCGAGGTGCGCCATCCGCTGCTCGCTCTCCTTGCGAACCGTGATGTCGCGAACGGAAGCGACGTAGCCGTCCGGTCGACTCGTGATCTCGTCGTAGGTCAGGCTGAAGGAGGCCTCGACCCACACCCAGGTCCCATCCTTGCGCCGATATCGCTGCTGCCCCACGGCGTGGGTGACGCGCGCCGCGCCGATGTCGTCGAGGAGGCGCCGATATTCATCCGCATCGTCGGGGTGAACGAAGTCGAGTGGCCGGGTGCCGACCAACGCCTCGGCCTCGTAGCCCAGCAGCAGCTTGGCCGCGGGCGAGACGTAGCGGCGCGTTCCGTCGAGATCGGACCGCACCACCATGTCGGTGGTGTTGTCGGCGAGCAGCCGGTAGCCCGCCTCCCGTTCACGCAAGGCCCGCTCGGCCGCGTGCAGGCGGAGCTGCGCCACCACGACCTGAGCCACGTCCTGCAGCTGCCGGCGCTGTTCGGTGGAGAAGGTCCGCGGCTGGGTGTCGATGGTGCAGAGGGTGCCGGCATGCAGACCGGGCGCCAGGACGAGCGGGGCACCCGCGTAGAAGCGGATATGCGGCTTGCCCGTCACCAGCGGGTTGACGACGAAGCGGTCGTCGCGCGTCGCATCCTCGATCACCATGACGTCGGGGCTGAGGATGGCGTGCGAACAGAACGACACCTCGCGCGAGGTGCCGTCCAGGTCGAGGCCGCATTTGCCCTTGAACCACTGGTCGTTCTCTTCGACGAGCGAGACGAGCGCGATGGGGAGGGAGAACAGGGCCGCCGCGGTGCGGCAGAGCGCGTCGAAATGCGGCTCGGGCGGCATGCCGATCACGTCGAGGCTGCGCAGCGCCGCCAGGCGCGCAGGCTCATTGTGCGGAAGGGGAACCATGGAGATCCTTGCGCGAAGGCTCGGCAACCCTTGGGCCGAACCCGTCGAAGTGATCCGCAGGCTAAATCACCGAACCTTAACGTCGCGTCAGTGTTCGGCGTAGGGTCGTCACGCGATCCACAATGCGTCGGCCCACGAAAATTTGATCTCGCACACCGAAACTTCGTTTTTCATACTAGAGATACTGCTAACACACCTTTAGGTTGTGAAATATCCGAAAAATCTCGTCCTGAAAGGATCGCGCAGAGCGGGCGCCAAGCGTCACACCCGAGCCGGCGGCTGGCTCGGATCCACCAGGTAGCCGAGGCCGCGCACCGTCTGGATGAGGTCGACCGCGAGCTTCTTGCGCAGCCGCCCGACGAAGACTTCGATGGTGTTCGAATCGCGGTCGAAATCCTGGTCGTAGAGGTGTTCGGTCAACTCGGCGCGGGAGACGACGCGGCCGGTGTGGTGCATCAGGTAGGACAGCAACCGGTATTCGTGGCTCGTGAGCTTGACCGGGTTGCCGTCGACGAACACCCGGCCCGAGCGCGTGTCGAGGGTGACGGGCCCGCAGGCGATCTGGCTGGTGGCGTGGCCGGCGGCGCGGCGGAGCAGCGCACGCACCCGCGCCATCAGCTCTTCCATGTGGAACGGCTTGGTCACGTAGTCGTCGGCGCCGGCATCGAACCCGTCGACCTTGTCGGACCAGCGGTCGCGCGCCGTGAGGATGATGACGGGGGTCTTGATCCCGGCCCGGCGCCACTTCTGCAGCACGCTGACGCCGTCGGCCTTGGGCAGGCCCATGTCGAGGATGATCGCGTCGTAGGGCTCGCTCTCCCCGAGATAGCCGCCCTCCTCCCCGTCGAAGGCCTTGTCGGCGACGTAGCCCGCCTCCTCCAGCGCGCTGACCACCTGCCGGTTGATGTCCCGGTCATCCTCGACCACGAGCAGACGCACGGATCACTCTCCCTCGAGCCACGGCCTTCTCGGCCGGTCAGTACTGGCCCGCCACCTGGCCGGTCTTGGCATCGACCATCACGTGCACGAAGTGGCCGTCCCGACGCAAGGCGGTCAGCATGTAGACGAGGCCGTCGGCGTGGCGGCACAGGCTGGCGCGCTGGATCTCCGCCCGCGGGATCACCGTGCGCGCGGCCTTGATCGCCGCCACCGGCGCGATCACCCGGCGCTCGGAGACCTCCTCGCGCATGTCGGCGGGCGACAGGCACTCCTCGACCCGCGGCTGCGACGCCCCGGACGAGACGACCGGGGCCGCCTCGCGGGTCTCCTCCGCCAGCGTGCCGAGACCGCCGCCGGCGAGGGCCGCGACGGTCAGGCAGATCGCTGCGAGGGCGAAGGGGTAGCGCATGGATCGGGACTGTCGGCCGAAGGCACTGAATGCGCCCTGAATGCCCCCGGCCCGAGACATGTCTCGCGGCGCGGTTAGAGCCTCGTGTGCGAGGTGAGTGGATCGGGGGGCGGCGGGTCTCATCGAAGGTCCATCGGGAGCTGCGAAGCGTTACGGCCGAGACCGGCAGCGGTTCCCTCGTGCAGGGTGCGATCCCCCGCGATCGCGGCCCGGAAGCGGGCGACAAGATCGCAGCTCGGCGATCGACGTGCCGCACGGAACGACTGTCGAACGTCGAAGGCGTCGGTGATTTATACCTGGCCCCGCCCCACGAAGACGTACGAACCGTCCCGAACGGTGCCGGCAGATCGCAATCGCGCGATCGCGGCCCGGAACCAAAACTTAAGACGAAATATTCTACCCTCAGTTGCATTCAGTGTGCGAAGCCGCTCCGGTGGCGCACACGCGGCGGGGGCCTCCATGGCGATCGATCCGAACAACCTGTCGAAGACCGCGACCCTGACCTTCGCGGAGGAGTTCGACGACTTCACGCCTTGGAACGGCACGACGGGGCTCGACACGGTCGGGGCGCCGCAATGGTCGACGAAGATCCACGCCACCGGGACGATGCCATACAATGACGAGTTGCAATACTACGTCGCCGCGTCGGACGGGGCCGCGGGCGGCACGGCCGGCCTGCCCGACCCGTTCCACGTCTCCGACGGCCTGCTGACGATCACCGCGGCGCCGGCCGCGCCCGGCATCCGGGATGCGATCGAGGGGCAGGCCTACACGTCCGGGATGCTCAACACCGCCCATACGTTCAGCCAGACCTACGGCTACTTCGAGATCCGGGCGCAGCTTCCGGCGGCGCAGGGGATGTGGCCGGCCTTCTGGATGCTGCCGGCGGACGGGAGCTGGCCGCCCGAACTCGACGTGATGGAGATGGTCGGCGGCGCGCCGAACATCCTACGCAACACCGTCCACAGCCAGGTCTCGGGCGGACACCGGGTCGACGCGACCCATTACCTCGACGAGTCGAACGTCGCGGTGCCGGACATGACGTCCGGCTTCCACACCTACGGCGTCGACTGGGAGCCGGACACGATCACCTGGTACTACGACGGGCAGCCGACCTTCCAGGCGGCGACGCCCGCGGACCTGAACACGCCGATGTACCTGATCGCCAACCTCGCCGTCGGCGGGGCCTGGGCCGGCGACCCCGACGGGACGAATCCGGCGCAGATGACGATCGACTACATCCGGGGCTACGCGAGCGCACCGGACGCGGCGCGCGACGACACGTTCCACTTCCGCGACGCGCGCACGGGGGACGACCTCTACACGACGAGCGCGAGCGAACGGGACTACATCGCGCAGAACCTGCCCTCCTACACCGAGGAGGGCGTGGCCTGGGCGTCGCCGGCGGCGAGTCCCGATACGGTGGACGTGTTCCGCTTCGTCGATACGCGGACGGGGGAGCACTTCTACACCGCGAGCGTGGCGGAGCGCGACCACGTCGCCGCCATGCTGCCGAGCTTCCACGCCGAGGGCGTGGCGTTCCAGGCCTACGCCGACCCGGCGCTCGCCGGGGCCGACGCGCTGACGGTCCAACGCTTCGTCGAAACCGCGACCGGGGCGCATTACTACACCGCCGGGGCCGCCGACACGGCGGCCTTCACGCAGGCGCAGGCCGGCGGCGCCTGGGTCCATGAGGGCGCGGCCTTCACGGTACTCGCGCCGTCTTCGCCCCCGCCGGACCTGTGGTGACACCACCGCAGGTCACCCGGAACGGCGTGACCGCATCCGGCCGGCGCTGCGGGCGGACGGTGCGCCGGAACCCGTTGCAGGCGGCCGAAGGACTCTCGACCGGCATCGCCGGCCCGCAGGGAAAGTCGGCCGGGATCTCGGTCTCGATGGTCCGGGGTCTGCCGTCGCGGTCCCAGGGCGGCGCATCGACGGCGTTGGCAGGCGGCGCCACTTGGTGCCGGTCGGGTCGGACGCTGTGCAGGCAGCGCGCGTCGGGCAGCGTACATTCGGCGAGGTCGGCGATCACCCGCGCCTGCCGCAGCGCGCCGCCGGGCGCGACCTCCGACGCCAGAAGCACGGACGACCCGACCCGGCCGGGCCGGTGCCGGTCGCCGGCGGCGTAGGAGACGATCGCGCAGAGCCCGAGAAACAGGCCCCCGCCGACCGCGTGGTAGAGCCGGGTGAGCCAGCGGTCGAGGGCGGCGCTCATCGCAGATCTCCCCGGACGAGGCGCCAGAGCTGGCGCACGAGCGGCAGCCGGTCGACCCCGAACTGCGCCAGGGCGAAGGCCGTGACGACGACGACCGCCGCATGCTTCATCCGCCGGTAGAACCGGGCGAGCGCCCGCCGCTCGATCCGTTCGTCGATCAGCTCGTCGAGGGCGGTGAGCCGGTCCGGCGTCTGGCGCCGGATGAAGGTGCGCCACTCGGTGCCGAAGCGGACGACCAGCCGATTCTCCTCGGCCTCGGACGCCGCGCGGCCGGAGTAGGCCCGGCGGATCAGGCTCTCGCCGAGGCCGTCGTCGGGCGGCGGCAGCACCCGCCCGACGCCCTCGCCGATCGCGTCGAGGGCCGCCCGGCGGCAGGCGGGGTCGCGCGCCTCCGGGCTCTGCGATGTCGCGTCCATGCCGCCTCCCGCGGGTGCCAGCGTGTCGGTCCGTCACCCGCGGCTGGGCACTCTCGCTAGCGCGCCGCGAGGCCGACGGCGGCCAACGCCGGCGCGAGGGTGTTGGCGGCGGTCGAGCCTTGCTCCAGCGCGAGGCGGCGAAACACCTTCTCGGCGATGCCGGGCAGGCCGCCGGCGGCCTTCACGACGAAGCCCGGCGCCTGGTCGGACGCGCGCTGGACGGCGGCCGCGATCACGGCCGAGCCCACCGGCACGGTGAGCACCTGCCCCTTGGCGGCCCCGGACACCGCGTTGAGCGCATAGTCCGTGACCCGCCGGACCATGCCCTCGACCACGGATTTCGACAGCACGTAGCTCAGGAGCGGCGCGAACCGGGCGATCAGGCCGGTCGCCAGGGCGACGAGGAGCGGCATCAGCACCGCCTGCGCCGTGGTGGCGAAGGCGACGACCCACTCGCCCCAGGGCAGCACGACGGCGGGGGCCGCCGCGGCGAGGGCGGGCGACGCGACGAGGCAGGTCGCGAGGCAGGCGGTAAGCGAGACACGGGCGCGCGGGCGCGCCGCAGGGAAGCGGGTCATGGTTTCAAGTCCTCTGGCTGGGGATGCGCGGCGGAGCCCGGCCGGCACGGGAACTCGGATCAGGCTCGGCCGGCGGCCGGCGTCGCGGCGAGCCAGGCGCGGATCGCGTCGCGGAGCCGCGCGAGCCGGGCGGGACGTGGTGCGGTCGGGACCAGGACCGGGGTCGCGACGCGCGGGTCCGCCACCGCCGCGAGGGGGGCCGCAATCCGAATTCGCGCCGCGGCGTCGGTCGGGCGCGGCAGGGCGGCGGCGTAGGGGGTGACGAACTGCTCGGCCTCGGTGCGGCGGCGCCCGAGGATCGCCGCGGGCCTGGCCCACATCAGCATCGCCTCGGCGCCGCCGGCCGCGTCCCCGGCGTTGATACGCCGCAAGGCGGTCGAGCCGGCGAAGGCCGACGGCCCGATGTTGTAGCAGAGCGAGACCAGGGCATCGAAGGCGTGCGGCCCGACCGGCGCCGTCAGCCCGCTTCGGACCGCGGCGACGTGGGCCGCGACGTCGCGCGCGAAGATCGCGTCGCACTCGGCGGCGGTGATCGCGAGGCCCGGCGCGACCTGCGGCGGTCCGGCGGCGGAGGTGTGGCCGACGCCGATCGTCCAGACCCCGACGGAATCGCGGTAGGCCCGCAGGCGCCGGCCCTCGCGCGCGATGAGGCACGCCTCGCCGATGGGGGAAAGGTTCATGGCAGTCTCCGAGAGGGAAAAGGTCGATCGACGCGGCGGGTGCTCGGGTCTCACCCGAGCTGGTGGGCGCCGAAGAACGAGTCGGCCGCAGCGACGTAGCCGTCGGCACCGGTGAAGCGGACCCAGACCTCGACGCCGTCGCCCGCCGCGAGCTTCAGGGTCGAGGCGAGCGACAGGGCGGTGATCCCGTCCACCAGCGCGCCGGTGGCGGCGGCGCGCCCGCGCCCGGCGGCCGCGCCGTTCCTGTAGAACTGGACCTCGAAGGCGGTCGGCGCGCTGGCCCCGTTGCGCTTGTAGGTGAGCATCGCCGAGACCCGGTAGAGCCCGGCCTCGGGGGCGGTGAAGCGGTTCGTCCCGGCGGCGAAGGCGCCCTGGTCGTTGCTGTCGGCGACGTTGAACTGCACCTTCGTCCAGGCGCCGGCCGGAACGTAGTTGTCGAAGCTGGTGCTGGCGGCGGCCTTTGCGAAGTTGCTGATCCGTGCCCAGCCCGCCCCGGTGTACCATTTGAGCGCGGTGGCGGTGCTGCTGGCGTAGAGCTGCCCGAGGGCGAGACCAGCCGTGGGGTCCGCCGCCAGCGGCGCGAGCCGCACCGCGCCGTTGGCCTCGACGGCCAAAACCTCGGCGCTGGCCGCGGTGCCGGCGGGCGTCGTGCGCAGGCTGATCCGCGTCGGCTGCGACGCGTCCGACCAGGCATCCGTGGCGAGGAAGGCGAGCTGCGCCCGGGGCGTCGCCGCGTAGCCCGTCGCGCCGTAGCCGAAGGCCGAGACCTGGCCGATCATGGAACCCGACTGCAGGGCGACGGGTGCGGCGGCGTTCCCGGCCGCGGCCCGGAAGGCGAGATGCCCCGAGGCGCCGGCGCCGAAGCCGTCGAGGACGAGCCGCGGCGGCGTCCCGTCGGCACCGGAGACCCGCAGCACCGTCTGGGGCGGCGCGTCGGGCAGCGCGCCGGCGTTGGCGCTGACCTCGAGCGGGCCGGCGACCCGCCCCAGCGCGAGCCGGCCGGTGGCGGCCGAGACCGCGAGCGGGGTCGTGAAGCGCGCGCCGTCCGGGCTGACCTTCAGGGCGAAGTCGTCGGCGCCGAAGGTGCCGAACAGCGCGCGCGTCGAGAACCCGGTCTGGAACGCCAGGCCGGCGTCGCGCGCCGCCGCCTGCTTGTTGAGGGTGAGCCGCACGCTGCCCGAGCCGGGCGTGATGTCGTCCCAGGAGAACAGCGCGGCCTCGGACTTCACCGCGAGGCGGTTCACGGCGTCGGCCGCGGTGCCGATTCCGAGGCGGGCGAGGTTCTGGAGCGTGGTGAAGGTGGCGCGCAGGCTCGTCCAGGCGCCGCCCGCGAAGGTGTAGAGGTCGGCCTCGTCGGCGACGTAGGCGAGCCAGCCCGGCCGGGGCGCGAGCCCGATCCAGACCCCGTCGCGGAAGCAGGCGACCTGACCCGATAGGCCCGCCCAGGCCCCGGTGGGCGCTGCCGCGACGACGAGGTAGCGGTCGCCTTCGGCCGGGGCGGCGGGCGGCGCCGCGAGGTCCTTGTCGAGGCAGGCGAGCTGCACCAGCGCATCGAGCTGCACCAGGGCCTCGTTGTGGGTGACGTGCTTCTGCGCCTGGTTGGCCGCGATCAGCGGCAGCGCGAGGTTGTGCGTGGCGTCCGACATCGGCGAGCTCTCTCCAGCAGTTCTTCCAGGGCGTCTTGCGAACGAGGCTGCCGAGGCTGCTCGGCGTCAGGCCCGGGCGACCGCCAACCGCGCGCGGGCCGCCGCACCCGGCCCGAACGCCGCCCCGACCTGCGCGACGGCCACGTCGAGCAGCGCCTGCGGCCCGCCGAAATCCGCAGCCTCGTCGGCGTAGAGCAGGCTCGGCCCGGAGGCTGTCAGCGTGCGCAGGCCGCGCCCGTCGGAGGAAAAGACCGTGACCGCGTATGCCTCCACCGCCTCGTCGAGGGGGATGTCGGCGGCCTCCCAGCCGTCGGCGTCGCGGCGGGCCCGGCGAATCCACGAGAGGCGCACGCCGCCGGGTTCGCGGCGGGCGCGCAGGTGGACCGGGCGCAGGGGCGCCAGCGCCGACAGGCCGGCCGCGGCGAAGACCTCGACGAAGGACGGGTCGCCCGGATCGCGGGCGGCCGGGCCGATCCGGTAGCGGAACCGGCGGCCGGCCTCGTCGAGGCGGTCGACCAACGGGACCACCGCGCCGTCGTCGAGCCGGACGATCAGGCTGCCGGCCGGAGCCGGGCGCGTCGCCGCCGCCTCGCTGCCGGCGAGACCACGCAGCAGCCCGCCGAGGCGGAACGTCTCCGGGCCGGTGAGCACGGCGTCCTGCGCCGCGATCATCTCCACGGTGCCGTCCGGCGCGATCACCGCGAACAGGTTGGCGCCGGCGAGCATCGCGGCCAGGCCGACGCTACCCAGCGCACCGGCGTTGCGGAGGGTCGCATCGAGGCGCGCCGCGCGGTCGAGGCGCCAGAGCGGCCCGGGGGGCAGCGGCGTCAGGGTGCGGCCGAGGCAGGCCGGGTAGTCCACGGTGCCGTGGAGCGCCAGCGGCGCGCCCTCCCCGTCCGAGCGCCAGACCGCCAGCGCGCCGGGCCAGGGCTCGGCGGTGGCCGCGAGGACTTGCAGCGCCGTCGGCGCGCCACGGTCGGCGGGCAGGTCGAGGGCGAGCGCGAAGGGCGCGCCGGCCAATACCGGCGGCCGGACCGGCCGGGCAACCGGGGCGGGCCGCGCCGGCCGCGAGCCCGGCCCGTGCAGCGGCATGCCGCGGGTCTCCAGCCGGCGGCCGGCCGGCCCGTCGTCGATGCGGACGATGCGCTGGAGGCCGGCCGGGGTGCTGAGCAGGTCGCCGGGCTCGAGGTCGAGGCGGCGCGGGCTGAGCGTCATTCCGGCGGTGTCGCGGCCCGCGATGGCCCGGTCGAGGAGCGCCTCCGCGAGGTTTTCGGCGGTCTCGCGCCGGGTGACGATCGCGGCCTCGATCCGGGTCTCGCGCCGCCGGCCGCCGGCCGGCCGGATCGCGGCGGCCGAGGCGCGGCGGTAATCCGGGTTCTCGGAATCGGTGAAGCCGATTTCGACCGAGCGCGGCAGGCCGCTCTCTTCGGCGCGCACCCGGCGTAGCGGCGCCTCGTCGTCCGAGACGCGCACGAGGTCGTCCTCGGCGATGGCCGCCGCCGCCTCGCGCCGCGGCCCGCGCAGCCGCAGGGTGCCGGCGACCGCCGACACGTCGAGGCCGTAGAGCTGCGCCAGCGGCTCGAGGGCGGCGCGGACCGAGAGCGGCCGGTCGATCACCGCGCCGTCGAGGTAGGCCGCGGCCTCGATCGCCACCGGCACGTCGACGCCGAGGTCGGCGAGAACCCGCAGGATCAGCCGGTCGAGGTCGCAGCCCTCGATCCGGCCGGTGATCCAGTGGCCGACCCGCCAGTTGCCGGCATCCGCCCAGACCGAGCCCTGGTCGGGAAAGGCCGGGTAGGGCCGCGCGTCCCAGGCCCAGACGAAGACCGCGCGCGGATCGACCATCGGCCCGCCGTAGACCGGCGAGCGCGGGTTGTCGGCGGCCGTGAACCCCGCCGCGGCGAGATCGAACCGGGACAGGATCGCCTCCAGGCCGCGGAGCTGAATCAGCTCGTCGCGCAGGCCCCGCGAGGCCGGCGGGTAGGCGTTCTCGGAGGATTTCGGGTCGGGGAAGACGTTGGGGCCGTTGGTACCCTTGTCCACCGCCGGCACGCCGACCTCGGTGAGCCAGATCGGCTTTCCGCGCGGCACCCAGGCGGTGGCGCGGGTCTCGACCCCGCCGTCGCGCTCGACATGGGCGTTCGACCACCAGCCGACGAGGTCCTTGGCCCGGAACGTCCAGGGTTTGGAGTAGGCGCCGTCGGTGATCGGGGTGCGGACCTGCGCGGCGCGGGCGGCCGCGTCGGCGTAGTACCAGTCGAAGGCCTCGCCGGCCCCGAGTCGGGCCTTGAGATAGCCGCGATCGTAGATCGCGTCGGCCTCCGCGAGGTCGGCGTGGCCGGGGGTGTCGCGAAAGTCCGAGATCGGAGGGTAGTAGTCGATTCCGACCGCGTCGAGGCTCGGGTCGGCGAACAGGGCGTCGAGGGGGAAGCGTACGCGCGCGCCGCCGTCGTGGACGTGGGCGCCGTACTCGGTCCAGTCGGCGGCGTAGACCAGCGTCTCGCCGTGGGTGAGCCGCGTTCGCACCGCGCGGGCGAGGTCGATCAGCGCCGCCACCGCCGGGTAGCCCTCGCCGGCGCCGCGCACGCGGGTGAGGCCGACGAGCTCGCTCGCCAGCACGAAGCCGGCGAGCGGCGTGCCGACGGCCGCCCAGCCCGCCGCGAGGTCGGCATAGTGCAACGCCTGGCGGCGGTAGCCTTCCGCACCCGTGAAGTAGGCCAGCACCTGCGCTTCGGCCGCCGCCGTCCCGTCGGGCGAGCCGGGCAGGTCGGGGGCGGGATCGCAGGTGATGCGGCCGCGCCAGGGGTAGGCCGCCTGGCCGAGCGCACCGGGCCGGTAGGGGTCGGGCAACGCGTTGCCGACCGCGACGTCCATCATCACGAACGGGTAGAGCACCACCGCGAGGCCGCGGCGGGCGAGTTCCGCCACCAGGCGAGCGAGGCCCGCATCCGAGGGCGTGCCGCCGTAGGCCGGGGTTCCGTCCGGCGCGGTCGAGACCGACCGGGCCTGCGCGCGGTCGAGGCCGGCCACGCGCCAGGTGTCGCCGACGGTCGCCTTGGCGCCGATCTCGACCCGCGGGGCGACCGTGCACTGTCCGGCGCGCAGGTCGTCGCCGAACCACGCCACCACCACCGCGACGCGGGCGAGGTTCGGGCACAGCGCCTGAAGCGCGTCCAGCGACGCGACCACGTCGCTCGCCGCCTGCAGCTGGAACCGGTTGGCGCCCTGCGTCCGCCCGAGGCCGAGGTCGACGGTGACGCCGGTGGGATCGAGGCCGAACTCGGACGCGCCGGGGATCAGGTTCACGGCGCGGACCAGCGGCGCGACGCCGTTGACCGGCCGCACCACCTCGAAGGCGAATTGCGGGATGCGGTTGCCGTAATCGGCCAGCGGCAGCCCCTCGAACACCACGTAGGCGAGGCCGCGATAGGCCGGCGCGTCGGCGCCCTCCTTGGCGACGATCAGCGGATCGGGCGCTTGGGTCGCCGCGCCGACGTGGACGCGGCAGGTGATCGCGGTGCGGTCGAGCTCGGTCCCGTCCGCCCAGATCCGCCGGACGAGGGCGATCTCGCCCTCGCACAGGCCGACCGCGAGGTTGGCGAAGTAGGCGTAGCTGGTCCGCACCGTCTTCTGCCCGCCGCCGCCCTTCGACGGGGCGGCGGCGCGCTCGACGGCGGTGTTGGCAACCTCGAGCGGTCGCGTCGCCCAGATCAGGGTGCCGCCGAGCTTCGCCCGGCCGTAGACGCGCGGCACCGGGTCGCCCTCCGTCGAGGACAGGCCGGCGACGTCCGACAGCCGCGGGCCGGCAACGTACCGCGGGCTCGCGCCCGCCCCGAACAGGGCGCCGTCGAGGCCGGCCCCCGCCACGGCGCCGACCGCCTGCCCGACCACGCTGCCGATCGGCCCGCCGAGCGCGGTCCCGACCGCCGCCCCCACCGTGGACAGGATCAGCGTGGCCATGGCGGGCTCCGTGGTGGAGATGTGGGGCGGGCACATTCGAAGGCTTGTGGAATCGTATCCGGTCGGATACGATCCAGACTGTCGCGACGATCCTGATGTCCGACGCGTTCAGGGGCTGGCTGAGCGAAGGCCCGCATCGCCTCACGCATCCGGTCAGCGACGCTGGGCGATTTCGGAGATGTCGAACCGGTGGGGGATGGCGTCGACGAGATGCGCATCCATCATGGTCCGGGCTACCGCCTCTACTATCTCCGTCGAGGAGCGGCTCTCTACCTGCTCTTGATCGGCGGCGACAAAGCCAGCCAGAGTCGTGATGTTCAGAAGGCGAAGGTGATGGCCGGCGACCTTGATCGGATCTCCCGATGCGCTTCACGCCTTTCGACGCCTCCGAGTTCCTCGACGACGAAGAGGCCATCGCCGAATACCTCGCCGCGGCTCTGGCCGACCCCGATCCCGACTTGTTCGTCGCAGCGCTCGGCGATGTCGCCAAGGCGCGGGGCATGACGCAGATCGCGCGCGAGGCGGGTGTCGGGCGAGAGAGCCTGTACAAGGCTCTGACACCGGGGTCGAAGCTCCGCTACGAGACGATCCGCAAGGTCATGGATGTCCTCGGTGTCAAGCTGACGGTCGCGTCGCGGGTTTGAGCGCGTCGGAAGTGCCCGCGGCAGCCGAAGCGAGGGCGCGGGGCGCTTCCCGTCGCATCCTCACTCCGCCGGGAACCGGAACACGCCGACGAGGTGCCGCCGCCACCACGGCGTGAAGGCCACCTCCGTCACGGCGGCGTGGTCGTGGGCGTGGATCATGCCGGCACCGGTCGCGATGGCGCAGTGGCGGGCGGGCAGGTGCGCGCGGAAGGCGAAGAGCAACACCTCGCCGGGAGCGGGCGCGTGGCGTGCGAGGTCGGCCGCGACAGGCAGGAGGTGGCGGGACGCGGCCTCCAGGAACGGGTCGGTGCCGGAGGCGGCCGATTCCGCCCAGGTGCCGGCATAGGGCGGCGGCGCCTCGGGCTCGTCGCCCAGAAGGCCGCGCCAGACGCCGCGCAGCAGGCCGAGGCAGTCGCAGCCGACGCCGAGCAGCGAGGCCTGGTGCCGGTAGGGCGTGCCGAGCCAGCGCCGGGCCTCGGCCTCGACCGCGGCGCCGTCGAACCGGTTGCGCATCGGAGATTCCTTCAGCGGAACAGCGAGCCGCCGTCGAGGCCGGGGCCCGCGCCGGGGGCGTAGCGCACGACGAAGTCGTTGCCCGACATGTGCGGAAAGCCCTGGAAGTTCAGGGCGTTCGCGAAGGTGCCGCGGCAGGTGGACAGGCGCTTGTCGCAGCCGGCGACGAGGGTGAAGGCGTCGCCCGGCGCGACGCCGCGCGGCGGCGCCTCCCACAGCTCGACCAGCGCGCCGAGATGCGTGCGCACGTCGCCGGACAGACCAAGGTTGGCGCCGCCGGTCCAGGTCAGGCGACCGCCGGTGAACAGCCCGTCGGCGACGATGCCGGCGAACGACACGGCGAGCGTGCCGGGTTCGGCCAAGCGATCGACCGTGCCGGCCGTGCGGAACCGCGCCACGTCGACGCCGCAGCGGGCGTCGCCGAGGTCCGCGCCGCAGGTGGCGCGGTAGGTGCGGCCGCGCTCGGCGTCGAGCCGGTCGGCGAGGCCGCGGACCTCTGCCACGAAGGCGTCGCCGGCCCGGCGGATTTCGCCCAGCGTGCCCACGTCGAGGAGCAGGCGGGTGTCCGGGTCGGTCCAGTCCACCAGCCAGGTCTCGACGGCGGCGCCGTCGTAGAGCCCGCCGGCGATGTCGGCCTCGGTCAGCCCGAGCCCGGACAGCGCGCCGGAGACATCCCCGCCGGAGACGGCGAAGCCGAGCTCGGCCGCGGCCTCCGCCGCCTCCAGGCCGGTGCGGGCGGCGTAGGTCAGGCCGGCGATCGTCATGTCGCGGTCGTGGTCGGTGAAGCCGAGGGCGACGCCGTCGCGGCGGCGCAGGGCCCAGCAGCGGCAGAGGGTCGTCACGCCGCCGGCGAGATGCGCGGCGAAGGCGGGCGGCAGGTCGCGCATGGTTGCAGTTTCCCTAGGGCACGATCTCGACCAGCGGCACCTTCGGGATCTCGCCCGCGGTGAAGGCTTCGAGGTTGATCACGAGGTCGTCGGCGTCGAACCGGACCGGCACGTCGAAGGCGAAGCCCGCGGTGACGACGGCGCCCGCCGGGGGCACGGCGCCGGCGGCGAAGACGACCTGCCCGGTGGCGGGATCGCAGGCGAAGCGTTGCGCGGGCGTCTCGACGCCGGCCACCGCCACCCGCACGCTGCCGGCCACCGGCTTGGCGATCGCCCGCCGGTAGGGCGTCGGCCCGGTGCCGTAGGTCTTCAGCAGGGCGAACGCCCGGGACGCCCCGTCGCCGATTCCGAGGCGCTGGTCGGTCGGCGCCGGCACCCGGCCCGGCGGCCCGGAGCGGAAGTCGACCCGGTCGCGATAGCGGAAGCCGTAGAGGCGCCCGCGCCGCTCCTCGAAGAAGCTCAGCACCGCGTGGAGCGTGTCGAGCGAGCGGATGCCGAAGCCGGCGTCGTAGCGGCGCCGGGAATCGGCCCAGCGGCTGTTGCGGTGCTCTCGCCCCGAGGCGAGCGTGACGATCTCGGTCAGCCGGGTCGGGCCGCCGCTGCCGCGCAGCGCGACGTCGAGGGGAAAGGACACCTCGTGGAAATCGTCCGGCATCGGTTCTCCTCCGGTCGTGGCGTACGCTCTCACAGCGCGCGCTGGCCGCGGGCCACGGCGCGGGCGAGGCTCGCGGTGACCTGCGCCTCGGACTTGCGGAACGAGGCCGCGTCCGGCGTCGCGATGTTGACGGTGACCGCGACCGGCCGCCCGCCCGGTCCGGCGCCGACCCCGAGGCGGCCGTCGGAGCCTCGCCGGAGCGGCAGGATCGCCTCCGGCCCGGCCTCGCCCATCAGGCCGGTGCCGCCGCTCATCGGGAAGTAGGTCGGGGCCGCGACCACCCCGCCGCCGGCGAAGGCCCGCACCCGGCCGCCCTGGAGCACGCCGCCCCGTGCGAAGGCCGCGTCCGCCCCGACGGCGGAGCCGAGCAGGCTGTTGACCAGGCCGGTGATGCCGGTGCGGACCGGCTTCAGCGCCGCCCGGACCGCGGTTCCGGCCAGGCGCGTCCCGAGGGAGCCGAGCACCCCGTCGAGCTGGCGCCCGGAGGTGAGGCTGCGCGTCAGGGCCGTCGACAGGCTCTGCCCGAAGCGCTGGGCGAGCTTGTCCAGGGTGTCGAGCTGCTTGATGCGGGCGGCGTTCGCCCGGTCGAGGTCGGTCTCCGCCATGGGTCTCTCCTGCAAGCGCGGACCGGCCTCACGCCGTGTCCGGATGGTCCTGGATCAGCCGCGCCAACCCGTCGCGGCCGAGCCCGGCGCCACTGGCTCGGAGCCCGGCGGCGAAGAGCAGCTCGCGCGGCGTGGCGCGCCAGAGGTCGCGCGGCCGCCAGCGCAGGCGCCCGAGCGCCAGCGACAGCGCGTCGTCCCACGGGAAGGCGGGCGTGGTGCCCGGCGCCGTCCCGCCCGTGGCGCTCAAGGGTCCGGCGGCGCTCCGAAGGCGGCGAGCAGGGCCTCGCCAAGGGCCGTGGTGACGGGCTCCAGCCCGCCGGCCAGCGGCAGGGCCGCGACCGCCGCGTCGTCGAGGGCGTGGCCGCCGCCGCGAAGCGCCGCGCCGAGCAGCGCGATCAGGTCGCGCGCCGCGAGCCGGCCGGCGGCGAAGCGCTCGGCGAGGCCGGCGAGGTCGCCCGCCTGCAACGCGTCCTCGAGCTCCGCCAGGGCGCCGAGGGTGAGGCAGAGGGTGTAGCGGGTCCCCCCGAGATCGAGCGGCACCTCGCCGCGCCTGCGGTTGGCCATGGATGGGTGTCTCCTTGGGTGGCCTTCGACCGGCTCGGCCGAAGGCGTCCGCCGCACCGGCGGCGGCGTGCGGTCGCGCTGGCCTCCCAAGGTCGGGATGCTCGGCTTGGTGGCCTTCGACCCAAACCGGTCGAAGGCGCCCGCCGCACCCGCGGCGGCGCGCGGTCGCGCTGGCCGACTGCCGTCGGGATGTCCGTGCTGGATCAGAGCGCGGTGAAGGCGACGGCGCCGGCCGATTCCAGGCTCATGTCGAAGGTGACCTCGCCGGCGTGGTCGCCGCGATATTCGAGCGCGGTGATCTGGAACGGACCTTCGAGGGTGCCGAAGGCCGGCACCACCACCTGGAAGGTCTCGATCACCCCGTCGAAGAACACCTGCCGCAGCCGCAGGTCCGAGGCCTCGTCGCGGAACACGCCGGAGCCCGAGATCGCGGCGCGGCGCACGCCGGCGCCGGCGAGCAATTCGCGCCAGCGCCCGGCGGAATCGGCGTTGGTGACGTCCACGGCCTCGGCGTTGAAGGCGACTTGGCGCGCGCGCAGGCCTGCCACGGCGACGAAGCCGCCGGCGCCGTTGCCGGCGCGGATCAGCAGGTCCTTGCCCTTCTGAGCGGTCATGGTGGGTTCCTTTCGGTGACGGCCTGGAGCGTGAGGGTGGCGCGGGCCTCGCCGGTGCGCTCGTCGCGTCGCGCCGCGATGGCCTGGACCCGCAGGGTCACGAGGGCGTGGCCGGTCAGCGCCAGGGCCGGGTCGGCGACCAGCGCCGACATCCGCTCGGCGGCGTCGAGCGCGGTGCGGACCGAGCCCGGCCGGGCGAACACCACGAGGGCGTGGCTGTGCTGGTGGCGGACGGCGCCGTCGACGGAATCGTCGCGGATCTCGGCGTCGCCGAACAGGGCGTAGACCGGCTGCGCGCCGGCCGGCGGCTCGTCGTAGAGGCGGAACGCCCCGCCCATCAGACGGGCGAGCGCCGCGTCGGTAGAGAACCGCGCGATCAGCGCCGCCCGCATGGCGAGGAGCGGGCTCGGCGCGGGCGGCGCGACGGAGGGGATGCCGCTCATGCGCTCGCCTCCGGCAGGGCCTCGACGTGGCAGACGAGGTCGCGGCCGCGGTCGTCCGGGTCGAGGATCGCCCGGATGGCGAACCGGCGCGGGCCGGCGGCGAGCCGCATCGCCGCGGTGAGGCCTGCCCGCGCTCTCAGGGTGATGCGGTGGGTCGCGACGCCGTCGTCGCGGCCGCCGCGCAGGCGATCGACGATGCCGACCGGCTCGATCGCCCCCCACAGCACCGGCCCGGCGACGTAGCGCCGGAGGGTGCCGCCGAAGCCGTCCGGCTCGTCGATCGGCAGCTCCAGCACGAGCCGGCGGCGGCGCGCGCCGATCGCCGGCGGAACGGTGGCGGGCATGGCGGGCTCCGGGAAACGGGTGCTTGGAAGCGGGAGGCGGATGCGGCGGCGCGGGTCACAGCCGCAGCCGGCGGAAGGGCGCGGCGCAGGCCGCGAGGTCGCCGCCATCCGGGGCGGCGTCGTCGCCGCGGTGCTCGTAGCGGGCGGCGGCCCGGCGCAGGACCGCGAGCCTGAGCGGCGGCGCCAGCGGCGGGCCGTCGCCGCCGTATCCGGCCGCGACCTCGACCAGGAGGGCGCGGCCGGCCGCATCGGGAAGGGCGCCGAGCTGCAGCCCGGGCGCCTCGATCCGGTCGGCGCCGAGGGCGACGAGGCCAGGGCCGAGTGCGACGAAGCCGCCATCCGCGGCGGAGAAGCCCGCGCGTACCAAGTCGACGAGGGGGCTCAGCGGTACCGGCACCCGGCCGTCCGCGGGCGGGCGGTCCAGCACCAGCCGCCAGGTGCCGGGCACGAGGATGCGCCGCGTCTCGGTCTCGAGCTCGGCGCGGGCGGCGGCGATCAGGGCGGCGAGCAGGTCGTCCTCGGCCGCGTCGTCCGGATCGAGGCGGAGGTAGCCGCGCAGCTCGGGCACGGTCACCGGCTCGACGACGGCGCCGGCCACGCGTATCGGCATCATCGCGCATCTCCATGAATCGGGGATCGAGGGGTTGGTGGATCGAGGGGTCTCGATGGTGTTCCGAGCAGGCGTTCAGCGCCCGGCCGCGATCGGCCTGGCGTGGCTCGCGAACGTGGCCCTCGCCGGCGGCCCGGCGGGCGCGGTGGTCGGCGGCGCCGAGGCGACGCCCGAGGGCGCGGTGATGGTCCTGTCCTCGAAGGGCGGCGTCTGCTCGGCCGTGGTCGTGGCCCCCGACGTGGTGCTCACCGCCGGCCATTGCGCGGCCGCGGTGCTGGAGCACCGCGTCCACTTCCGCGACGCCTCCGGGCAACCGGTCCTCGTCGCGGTCGCGGCCCGGGCGGTCCATCCGGGCTACGATGCCGGGGCGATCGCCGGCCGGCGCCGGTCGATCGACCTCGCGCTCCTGCGCACGGACACGCCGCTGCCGTCGCGCTTCGCCCCGGCGACGTTCAGCGCCGCGGGCCCGCGGGCCGGCGAGACCCTGACGCTCTCCGGCTACGGCGCCGACACGCCCGGCGACCCACGCTCCACCGGCACCTTCCGCAGCGTCGCGCTGCCGGTGATCGAGCCGCACGGCCCGAGCCGCATCCTGGTCTGGCTGAAGGGTCCTGGCCGCGCCGGCGGCTGCCAGGGCGATTCCGGCGGCCCGGTCTCGGACGGATCGGGCGTCGTCGCCGTCACCGCCTGGATCGGCGGCGCCTGCGGCGGCCTCACGCAAGCCGTGCTCGTCGCGCCGCAGCGGGACTGGCTCGACCGCACGCTGGCCGGCTGGGGCGGCGCGGCGCGCTGGCGCTGAGCGGACCCACTCCCTCAAGGAACGGAACCTTGGCCGACGGATTGCTTTACGTTACGCTTGAGTCCCACCGGGCCGAGTGCGCCTTCGGCCCCCGGAGTGAACGATGCTCGCCACTGTCCTCCGCGGCGCCCTCCTCGGCGGTTTGTCCCTCGGCCTGCTGAGCTTTCTGCCGGCGCCGGCCTCGGCCGTGATCAACGGCGCGGTGACCCGCGACCCCAACGGCACGCGCAACTTCGTCGTCCGGATCGAGAGCACGCTCGGCGAGATCTGCTCGGGCACGCTGATCGCACCCGACCTCGTGCTGACGGCCGCCCACTGCGTGATGCAGCCGGCCGGCTACAGCATCGTGGCGGTCGACCGCGGCTTTCGCCAGCGCCGGGTCTCCGCGATCGCCGCCTCGATGCATCCCGACTTCGTGCCCGGCACCACGCCGGAGGACCAGCCGGGCATCGACCTCGCCCTGCTCAAGCTCGAGCAGCCGCTCGGGGCGGACTACGCCCCCCTCGATCCGCGCGGCGCCGGGACGATCGGCAACGGCGACGCGGTCGACATCGCCGGCTTCGGCGTCGTCGCCGAGAACCGCCGCAACAGCGCCCGCACCCTGCGCCAGGCCCACCTTGTCTCGATCGGCTCGCTGCAGGTCGCCAACCGCGTCACCGTCGTCACCGACCGGCGCCGCATGGCCGAGACCGCCGGCGCCGGCGCATGCCTGGGCGATTCCGGCGGCCCGATCCTGTCGGGCGGCCCCGGCGGCTACCAGATCGTCGGCGTCGTGAGCTGGTCCAGCGGCGCGATGCGCCAGGACGCCCGCCACCGCACCGCCTGCGGCGGCTTCACCGCGGTGACGCCGGTGGCCGAGCACACCGGGTGGATCGCCGCCCGCTCGGCGGAACTCGCGCGGATCGAGGTCGGCCAGGCGATGCCGGCCGGCCGCGGCAACCGCTCGGACTGGATGGCCCGGCCCGGCCGCGCCCGCTGAGACCCACCATCTGATCTTGGAATGGCGGCGAAACACACGGTCGTCGTACCGGCTGCGCGTCGATCGCCGGGAGTGGCGGCGCGATTGTATTTTCAATTCAGTGGATGATACCGCTGGCGCCATCGGCATCGGCGCATCCGGGCCCCGCAAACCCGATGCGCCTTCGTGCAAGGGTATCGTTCATGTTCGACGGTTCGACACCCGTCACGCCTTCGCTCGCCTCGGCGCTGAACGCCTTCGGGTTCGTCGGCGTCTGGGAGACGAACGTCGCGTCGGGGCGGTCGGTGCTGGATGCGGGGGCCTCCAGCGTGATGGCGGGCGACGCGTCGTTGGCCGGAAAGCCGCTCACCCTCGACGAGGCGCTGGCCCGCATCCATCCCGAGGATCGCGATTGGGTCTTCGCACAGATCAAGCGGGTGCGCCGGACAGGCGGGACGTTCGCCGCCGAGTTCCGCATCCTGACGCAGGCCGGCGAAATCCGCTGGATCCGGAACCGCGGGCATCTGGTGCCCACGGCAAACGGGATGCACGGCCACGGCGCCTACGTGGACATCACGGACACACGTCCGAATTTCAGCGTGCTGTCCGGGCCGAAGCTTCGCGTGCTGCCTCCGTCCGACCCACTGGAGCAGGCCGCCGACCAGATCCTCGCCGCGCGCCTGGCGATCGACCGCACCGGGCAGACGCGGCTGCGGACGCTCGTCGACACGCTCCTCCTCGAAGTCGGCCGGGCGCTGGCGAGGCGCCCGGACGCGTGAGGCCGGCGCGAGACCCGCGCCGCCCTGCCCTCAGGCGAACTTCAGCAGCTTGATCGCGGCGAAGTCCTGCACGCCGCCCCCGACGCGCTTGGTCGTGTAGAACAGCACGTAGGGCTTGGCGGAGTACGGGTCGCGCAGCACCCGCAGCCCGGTGCGGTCGACCACGAGGTAGCCGCGGCGGAAGTCGCCGAAGGCGACGGCGAGGCTGGCCGGCCCGATGTCGGGCATCGCCTCGGCCTCCGTCACCGGGAACCCGAGCAGGGTCGCGGCCCGGTCGGCGGCGGTCGGCGGCAGCCAGAGGTAGTTGCCGTCCGCGTCCTTGAACTTGCGGATCGCGCTCTGCGTGCGCCGGCTCATGACGAAGCCGGCGTTCTGGCGGTAGCCGGCCTTGAGGCCGTAGACGAGGTCGAACAGCACGTCCGCGGGGTTGGCCGCCGGAAACGCGCCGGCCGCGCCGGTGCCGACGATGCCGACCTTGCCCGGCACCCAGGCGTCGTTGGCCACGGTGTCGTAGCTGAGGAAGCCGCGCGGGCGGCTCACGCCGTTGCCGGTGACGAAGGCGACGCCCTCCTGCTCGGAGAACGCGGTCTCGACCTCGTCGGCGAGCCAGGCGTCGAGGTCGACGACGGCGTCGTCGAGGAGCGTCTGGGTCGCCGCCGGCATGGCGTAGAGCTCCATCGCCGGGAAGTTCAGCTCCGACAGCACCGGCCCGTCGGTGGCCGGGCGCGGCGCGGCCTCGCCGATCCAGCCGGCCGCCGGGGCGCCGGTGGCCACCGCGCGCTTGTACTGCCCGCCCGAGATGGTGCGGACGCTGGCGATGGCGCGGATCGGCGACAGGGCGGACAGGCGCTTGAGCACCTCGCGCTCGATCGTCTGCGGCACCAGGTAGCCGCCGTCCGGGCCGGAGCCGGCCGAGAGCGCCTTGGCCTCCAGGCCCTTCAGGCCGCCGCTCTCGCCGGCCCGGACGTAGAGGTCGAAGGCTGCCTTGTGCTCGTCGGTCATCGCGTCCCGCGGCTGCTCGGGGCGGCCGAGCGGCGGGCGGGCGCGGTCCAGGGTGATGCGGTCCAGCCGCGTCCGGGCGCTGTCCAGGGCCGCGTCGATCCGCGCCAGCTTCTCCTCGGTGAGCACGTCTGGCCCGAGGCGGCCCTCGATCTGGCCGAGCCGGATGTCGTTCGTTTCCTTGAACGCCTCGAAGGCCTGGGTCAGCCCGTCGAACGCGTCCCGCGCGGTGCCCGGATCGGAGGCGGGCCGCCCGGCCTTGTTCTCCAGGAGCGCGAAGTCGGACTTGGTCTCGAAGGTATCGTGACGGGTCATGGGAACCTCACCGTTGGAAAGCGAAGGGAAATGGAGGGCGGCGGACGCCGCCGCCGGGTGCCAGCCGCCGGGCGAAGGCGCGCAGCTCCGCCGGCAGCGGCGCTTGCGCAACGCGGGCGCCCGGCTGCAGCGGGAAGGTGACGAGCGAGATCTCCCAGAGGTCGACCGCGTGGAGCTGGCGGAAGCCGCCGCGCGGGCGGGCCGCCACGGTGCGGAAGCCGATCGACAGCCCGTCGAGGGCGCCGTCGCGCATCAGCGCGTCGACCTCGCGCGCCCGCTGCACCGCGAGGTTGAGGCGGCCCTCGACGCGCAGGCCGCGCGCGTCCTCGGCCAGCGCCTGCCAGCGGCCGATCGGCTCGGCGGGATCGTGCTGCCACAGCATCCGCACCCCGGCGGCGCCGCGCTGCCGCAGGCTCGCGGCGAAGGCGCCCGCCTGCACCACGTCGCGCCCGAGGTCGGGCACGCCGAACAGGCTGGCATAGCCGGTGAAATGGCCGTCCATGGGCGGTCTCCGAAGCGAACACGGGCAGAAGGCAGGCGTGGCCCGCCGCGTCAGGCGGGCTCGGGCGGGTAGCCCACCGCCTCGCGCTTCTCGGCCGTCGTCAGGAAGTCCGCCGCCTGCACCCGGCGCCAGAGCGACTCGCGCTCGGTCGCCAGCGCCTCGATCGCGTCGAGGTCGGGTTCGAGGCGGAGGTCGCCGAAGGCCGGCGCGAGCCAGTGGGCGAGCGCCTCCGCGGTGCGGCGGGCGAGCGGCACCAGGGTTTGCCGGTAGAAGGCGCGGTTGGCCTCGGCGTAGTTGGCGTGGGTGTTGTCGCCCGGAAGCCCGAGGAGCAGCGGCGGCACGCCGAAGGCGAGCGCGATCTCGCGTGCGGCCGCGGCCTTGGCCTCGACGAAGTCCATCTCCTTCGGCGAGAGCGCCAGCGGCTTCCAGTCGAGCCCGCCTTCGAGCAGCAGCGGCCGCCCGGCATTGCCGGCGCCCTGGTAGTTCGCCTCGAGCTCGGCCTTCAGCCGCACGAACTGCGCCTCGCTTAGGGACGCCCCGGCCCCGGCGAAGACCAGCGCGCCGGAGGGGCGCGCGGCGTTGTCGAGCAGCGCCTTGTTCCAGGCGCCGGCCGCGTTGTGGATGTCGAGCGACACGGCCGCAGCCTCCATCGGCGACAGCCCGTAATGGTCGTCGGTGGGGTGGAACAGCGCGAGGTGCAGGATCGGCGGCACGGCGCCGGACTGGTCGTAGACGACGCGGCGCCCGCCGACCTCGTAGACGTAGCCGGCGGGCCAGCCGTCGGCGCCCGGCACCACCCGCATCCGGTCGGGGCGGAGCGCGAACAGCTCGCGCGGGACCCCGTCCAGCGACACCGCCTCCAGGTAGGCGTTCCCGGACACCATCAGGTGCCCGTACAGCGTCTCCAGCAGCCGGGTGCCGCCCTCGCGCGGGTTCGGCCGCGCCAGCAGCGCGGCGATCGGGTGGTCGACGGCCTCCGCGCCGGTGACGACCAGCGGGATCGTCGCGGCGCCCTCGGCGACGAGGCGCACGGCGCGGTGGACGACGGCGTTGCGCTGGTAGCCCTCGCGGGCGAGCGCGGTGCCGTCGCGGGCGGTCCAGACGGCGCGGGCGTCGCCGTACAAGGCGACGCTCGGCCCCCCGAGGGGCGCGGCCTTCACGGCCGGCACGTAGCCGGCGGCGCGCGCCAGCCGGGTGAGCAGGGTCGGCATAGGCGGCTCCTCGGAATGGAAGTTTTCCTATGCCTCATGGGTCGAAACCCATGAGGTCCGGCGGATCGCCGCCGCCCCGCAATCGCGGGGGCAGGACCTCGATGAGCCGGGCTCATCGAGGCTTGTTCAAAAGCTTCGGATTCGCGGCTCGGCGCGGGGGGCGAGCAGCAGGTGCGTCACCGCCCAGACCAGGGCGTCGAGGCGGTCGGGCGAGGCGCCGGACGAGAGCCCGTCCGGTCCGAAGTCGCAGAGCTCGTCCTCCAGCGCCGGCAGCGCGCCGACGTGGCGGACGCGGCCCTGCGCATAGAGCAGCGAGACCGGCTCGGCCCGCAGGTATTTCCCGCGGGTGGCGCGCACCGGCGTCACCGGCACCGCGGGATCGCACTGGGCGAGCACCGCGGTCGCCATCTCGCCGCCCTGGTTGACCTCGACCACGAGTCCGTCGGCGCCGAGCCGGTGGTAGAGCGCCAGCGCGGCGTTGGCCCAGGCCTGCGGGCCGGCCCGCGCCAGGGTCGCGTCGGCGAGCACGTAGGCGGTGTCGCCGAGCGCGCCCACCGCGACGATCCCGCAGGCGTCGGCCGAGCGGCCGGAGCTTGCCGGCGGGTCGACCGCGACGACGATGCGGGGCAGCTCGGGCGCCGCGGCGACGCGGGTCGCCTCGATGATGTCCCGCGTCCACAGGGCGTCGGGCCGGTCGTCGATCAGTTCGCCGTCGAGTTCCTGCCGCCCGAGGCGGGTGCCGGCGTAGCGCCCCACCACCGCCTCCAGGAAGGCGGGGGCGAGGTTCTGGGCGTTGTCGGCGGTGCGCGCCTGGGTGACCACGGTGCGCGGGTCGGCGATGAGGCGTCGGATCAGCGGGATCGGCCGCGGCGTGGTGGTGACGAGGTTGCGCGGGCGGGCGCCGAGCCGCAGCCCGAATTGCAGCATGTCGAAGGTGGCCTCCGGCCGCCGCCACTTGGCGATCTCGTCGGACCACGCAGCGCCGAATTGCGGGCCGCGCAGAGAATCCGGCTCCTCGGCCGAGAACGCCGTCGCCACCGCACCGTTGGCCCACTCGACGCGGCGCCGGCTCGGCGACCAGCGCGGGCGGGCGCCGCGTTCGGGCAGGCCGAGGAGGCCCGACGGCCCCTCGACCATCACGTCGCGCACGTCGGCGAAGGTCTCGCCGACCAGCGCGATCCGGCCGATCGCCGCGTCGGTGAAGGCCGGGTCGCCGCGGGCGAGCGCGTCGACCCATTCGGCCCCCGTCCGCGTCTTGCCGCAGCCGCGGCCGCCGATCACCGCCCAGGTGATCCAGTCGTCCTCCCAGGGCGGCGGAAGCTGGTCGGGCCGGGCCTGGTGGAGCCAGTCAAGCGCCAGCGCCCGCAGGAGCGGCGGCGGCAGGCTCGCCAGGAAGGCCGTCATCCGGCCGCTCGTCGCGGCATCGTCCATAGCGGCCCGCGATCTCCGCGCGGAGGCCCGCAAGGTCGAGGGCGGAAGGGTCCGGTGTGCGGCCATCCCCCTCCCCTTCGATCGTGAGGTCGTCGAGCAGGCGCTTGAGGCCGCCGAGGTCGCGCAGCACCCGTGCCGAATCGATCACCGCGGCGCCCTCGCCCCGCAGCGCCTCGTCGAAGGCCGCGATCTGCCGGCCGATATGGGCGCGCAAGGCCGCCCGCAGCGTCGGCAGGTCGGCGGCGGCCAGGCCATGTTCGTCCAAGGCGTGCTCGTCCAAGCCATGTTCGTCCAAGGCGTGTTCGGCCCCGGCGTGCTCGACCGCGGGCCGCACGACCGCGTCGGGTTCCGTGCTGGCCGGCGTGACGCCCTTGGGTTGAAGCTCCGGACCGCGCCGTGGGCGGGCGAGACGATGCAGGGCGGCCAGCCTCGGCGGCGACGCGTCCCAGTCCCGCCGCCGCTTCCGTATCGGGCGCCAGTTCTCCGCGCGGTTCCACTTGCACAGCGTACCGAGCGACAGGCCCGTTGTGAGGGCGATCGCGCTGAGGGTGAGGTCGCTCTCGCGCATCAATCGCGCGGCGGCCTCGCGCAGCTCCGGCGGCACCCGGTAGTTCGGACTGCCCATCGCCGCCTCCCGAGCCGTCTCGTCACACTTCTGGAGCGTGCGGTTCTTATGCCGGAGGAGCGTGCCGATTTCAAGCACATAATCCTTTTACCGGCCTTTTATCCTTTATCCGGTGTTTGCCCGGAGCCTGCGCTTCGTGCGACGACCCCGGTTGACCAAGCGGGCTGGAGCGCAGATCCCGAGAATGCCGGACGCGACGCACGACACCCTCGCCGCCCTCCGCCGCGGCGACCTCGCGGGCGCCCGCACCTTGCGCCTGCCGGCCGCCGGACTGACTGCGTTTCCACCCGAGATCTTCGGGTTGGCCGACACGCTGGAGCTGCTCGACCTCTCGGGCAACGCGCTCTCCGCCCTCCCGGACGATCTCGGCCGCCTCAAGCGGCTGGAGGTGTTGTTCTGCTCCGGAAACCCGGTCTCGCAGCTTCCGCCGGGCCTGGGGAATTGCACCGCGCTGAGCCAGGTCGGGTTTCGCGGCTGCGGGCTGACGGACGTGCCGGGCGAGGCGCTGCCGCCGCGCCTGCGCTGGCTGACGCTCACCGACAACCGGATCGCGCACCTGCCGGACGAACTCGGCGCGCGCCCGAGGCTGCAGAAGCTGATGCTCTCGGGCAACCGCCTGCGCACCCTACCGGACAGCCTGGCGGGTTGCGAAAACCTCGAGCTGATCCGGCTCGCGGCCAACCGCCTCGACGCCCTGCCCGCCTGGCTCACCGCCCTGCCCGGCCTCGCCTGGACCTCGTGGGCCGGCAACGCGTTCGAGGGCGACGCGCCCCGCTCCGCGGCGGCCGCGATCCCGTTCGCCGACCTCGATCTAGGCCCGCTTCTCGGCGAGGGCACGTCGGGCCGGGTCCACCGCGCGCTCTGGCGTTCGGGGGCGACGCAGCAGGCCGTCGCGCTCAAGCTGTTCAAGGGGGCGATGACCAGCGACGGCCTGCCCGAGCGCGAGATGGAGGCGTGCCTCGCGGCCGGCGCGCACCCGAACCTCACCGGGGCGCTTGGGCGGATCACCGGACATCCGGACGGAGCCGACGGCCTCGTGATGCCGCTGCTGCCGCCGGGCTGGCGGGTGCTCGCCGGGCCGCCGAGCCTCGCGAGCTGCAGCCGCGACGTCTACGACCCGGCGCTCCGCATCGCCCCGGCGGCTTTGCTCCGCCTCGTCCGCGACGTCGCCGCCGGCCTCACCCACCTTCACGCGCGCGGCCTGCTGCACGGCGACGTCTACGGCCACAACATCCTGTGGGACGCCGCCACCGGCGCGGCGGCGCTCAGCGATTTCGGCGCCGCCTCGGTGCTGCCGGACGGCCCGGCCGGCGCCGCCCTGCAACGGATCGAGGTCCGCGCCTTCGGGCTGCTGCTCGGGGAAGCGCTGGACCGGGCGAGCGCGGATTTCTCGGACGCGGCGGGCTTGCGCGACCTGGAGCGGGCCTGCATCCAGGCCGACGTGGGCGCCCGCCCGGCGATGGCGGAAGTTTTGCGCGCGCTGTCGTGAGGCGTGGGGACGGCGCTGCTTTGGACTTCCGGGCGTCCTGACGGCGGCAGCGCATCCCCTCGCCCCGCACGGATCTCGGGCTTGCCCGAGATCCGAACCTGCCTGCCGAAGTCGGGCAGGCCCGACTTCGGTGGGGGAGAGGGCTTTGCCGACCTCGTCGTCGGCAAAGCGAGGCGGCAGCCGAAGGTGAGGGGGCGCGAACGGAGGAGCCTCACTCGGCACCTCCCCCTCACCGTCGCTTCGGCTTCGCCTCCGCTTCCCGCCCACGGGGAGAGGGGAACTCCGCGGTTCACGGTCGACCGGATTGCGCCTCGCGCGTCGGCGATCTCAGAAGAAGATCGGCCGTGCGCTCGCGTGGTGCTCGCCGAGCACCGTGCCGGTGCCGGGCTCGATCTCCTTGAGCACCACATCGTAGCCCCAGAGGTCGGCGAGGTGCTGCAGCACGCGGCGGGCGTCGTCCTTCTGCAGGGTGATCTTGTTCAGCGCCTTGTGGTGGAGGATCAGGCGGCGGTCGCCCTCGAGGTCCACGTCCACCACCTCGATGTCGGGATCGAGCCATGCCACGTCGTACTGGCGCGCGAACGACCGGCGCATCTTGCGGTAGCCGCGCTCGTCGTGAATCGCGGCGACGTGCAGTTCCGGCTGGTCGGGGTCGTCGGCCACGTGGAACAGGCGCATGTCCCGCATCAGCTTCGGCGACAGGAACTGGGCGATGAAGCTCTCGTCGCGGTAGTTCTCCCAGCAGTCGCGCAGCACCGCCATGCCGTCGCCGGTGCCGGCGATGTCGGGGAACCATTGCCGGTCCTCTGCGGTCGGCTGCTCCACGATGCGGGCGATGTCCTGCATCATCGCGAAGCCGATCGCGTAGGGGTTGTGGCCGCTATAGCTCCGGTCGTCGTAGTTCGGCTGGCGGATGACGTTGGTGTGCGACTGCAGGAACTCGAGGTAGGCCGCCTCGCCGATGAGGCCCTTCTCGGAGAGCGCGTTCATGATCCGGTAGTGGCAATAGGTGGCGCAGCCCTCGTTCATCACCTTGGTCTGGCGCTGCGGGTAGAAGTACTGCGCCACCAGCCGGACGATACGCAGGATCTCGCGCTGCCAGCGCTGCAGGCGCGGCGCCGCCTTCTCCAGGAAGTAGAGGATGTTCTCCTGCGGCAGCTCGAGCAGCGCCTTGCGCCGCTCGATCGCGAGGTCCGGGCGGGCGGCACCGGCCTTGGCCGGCAGGGTGCGCCACAGGTCGTTGTAGATCTGCTCGCCGTGCTCGACCCGCTCGCGCTCGCGCCGCTGCTCGGAGGCGAGGTCCGGCCGCTTCTTGCGCGGGTAGCGGTGCACCCCCTGGCTCATCAGGGCATGGGCGGCGTCCAGCACCTGCTCGACGGCCTGGTGCCCGTAGCGCTCCTCGCAGCGCGAGATGTAGGTCTTGGCGAAGTCGAGGTAATCGAGGATGCCCTCGGCGTCGGTCCACTGGCGGAACAGATAGTTGTTCTTGAAAAAATGATTATGCCCGAACGCAGCATGGGCAATAACCAATGTCTGCATCGTCGCCGAGTTCTCCTCCATGATATAGGAGATGCACGGATCGGAGTTGATGACGATCTCGTAGGCGAGACCCATCATGCCGCGGCGATAGCCGGATTCATGCTGGGCGAAGTGCTTGCCGAACGACCAGTGTTTGTAGAACAAGGGCATGCCGATCGAAGCATAGGCGTCAAGCATTTGCTCGGCGGTGATGATTTCGATCTGGTTCGGATACCACGACAACCCGAGCGCACGCGCCTCGACCTCGCAGGCGTCGTGGATGCGCCGGATGGTGTCGAAGTCCCAGTCGTTGCCGGTGAAGAGGGGCTTGGCGCCACCGGAGATGGTCTGGGGCGTGCGTGCCTCGACGAGTGTCATGCAACCTCCCGATCGATCGGACGATGTCCCGGATAGGCTCGGGACGGGCATTCCCCTCTCCAGAGATGGAGGGACGGACGCGTCGCGGCGCGCATCAACCCTCCGCCTCCGCCCGCGCGTCCTTGCGGCCGAACAGGTCGCGGAAGACCGCGTAGATCTCGCGGCGGTGGTTGACCTTGCGCATCGCGATCGGGCCGCCGGCTTTGGCAATGGCCTCGTAGGTCCGCCACAGGGTGGTGCGGTGCTCGACGAAGCCGGCGCGCGGGCCGTTCTCGTCGCCCACCTCGAGGTAGGCGAAGTGCTGGCAGGCCGGCAGGATGTGGGCGCGCAGCAGGTCGGTCGAGGTCGGGCCGTCCGAGGAGACGTTGTCGCCGTCCGACGCCTGGGCCGCGTAGATGTTCCAGTCGTCGGGCGAGTAGCGCTCGGCGATGATGCGCTTCATCTCCACAAGTGCCGAGGAGACCAGCGTGCCGCCGGTCTCGCGGGAGCCGAAGAAGGTCTCCTCGTCCACCTCCGTCGCCCGGTCGGTGTGGCGGATGAACACGATCTCCACGTGCCGGTAGCGGCGTGTGAGGAAGATGTGCAGCAAAATGTAGAACCGCTTGGCCAGGTCCTTCATATGCTCGGTCATCGAGCCGGACACGTCCATCAGGCAGAACATCACCGCCTGCGCCACCGGGCGCGGATAGGGCTCGAAGCGGCGGTAGCGCAGGTCGATCGGGTCGACGTAAGGGATGCGCCGCGTACGCTCGAGCAGGGCCGCCAGCGCCTCGGAAAGGCCGGGCAACGCCGGGTCGCCCGCGGGCAGTTCGGCGATGCGCGCCTCAAGCGCCGCGACCTCGTCCGGCTTCGGCCGCTTGAGGGCGATGCGCCGCGACATCGAGTTGCGCAGCGTCCGGGTAAGCGCGAGGTTGGCGGGCGAGCCGGTCACCGTGTAGCCCGCCCGGCGAAGCGCCTCCGTCTCGACCACGGCGAGCCGGCGCTTGGCGAGGTCGGGCAGCTCCAAGTCTTCGAGGAAGAGTTCCAGGAACTCCTCGCGGGTCAGGACGAAGCGGAAGGCGTCCTCGTTGTTTTCGCCGCCGTCGCCGCCTTCGCCGGAGCCGCGGCCGCCCCCGCCGCCTGGCGGTCGCTCGATGCGGTCGCCCTCCACGTAGGTCTTGTTGCCGGGCAGGATATGGTCCTGGAGGCCGGTGCCCGGCTGCCGGGAGAAGCGCGGCTCGCGCACCCCGTCGGCCGGCACGGTGACGCGGCCGTCCTTGCCCAGGTCCTTGATGTCCTTCTCGCGCGCCGACTCGCGCACGGCCCGCTGGGCCACGTCCTTGACCCGCCTGAGGAAGCGCTGCCGGTTGGCGAGGCTCTTGCCCCCTGGATTCAATCGACGGTCGACGATGTGCATTCGGTGATCAAATCCCCGCCCGCAAGATCCGGCGGCGCTTCCGCGCCGACCGGTCGTCCGAAATCACGGCGGATCCCGATCGCGTCCCCCGAGGGGGCGGATCACCCCGCCTGCTTCACCCGCATGTACCACTCGACCAGGCGGCGCACCTGCCGCTCGGTGTAGCCGCGCGCGACCATCCGATCGACGAACTCGCCGTGCTTCTTCTCGGTCTCGCCGTCCTTCTTCGAGCCGAAGGAGATCACCGGCAACAGTTCCTCGACCTGTGAGAACATCCGCCGCTCGATGACCTCGCGCAGCTTCTCGTAGGAGGTCCAGGACGGGTTGCGGCCGCCATGCTGCGCCCGCGAGCGCAGCGCGAACTTCACCACCTCGTTGCGGAAGTCCTTCGGGTTGGCGATGCCGGCCGGCTTCTCGATCTTCGTCAGCTCCTGGTTCAGCAGCTCGCGATTGAGCAGCTGGCCGGTCTCGGAATCCTTGAAGTCCTGGTCCTCGATCCAGGCGTCCGCATAGTCGATGTAGCGGTCGAACAGGTTCTGCCCGTAATCGTGGTAGGATTCGAGATAGGCCTTCTGAATCTCGTGGCCGATGAACTCGGCGTAGCGCGGCGCCAGCTCGCCCTTGATGAATTCGAGGTAACGCTTCTCGGTCTCGGGCGGGAGCTGCTCGCGGCGGAGTGACTGCTCCAGAACATACATCAGGTGGACCGGGTCGGCCGAGACTTCGGTGGTGTCGTGGTTGAAGGTCGCAGCCAGCACCTTGAAGGCGAAACGGGTCGAAATCCCGTCCATGCCCTCGTCGACGCCGGCCGAATCCTTGTATTCCTGCATCGAGCGGGCGCGGGGGTCGACCTCGCGCAGGGACTCGCCGTCGTAGACCCGCATCTTCGAGAACGCGTTGGAGTTGGCGTGCTCGCGCAGCCGCGACAGCACCGAGAACCGCGACAGCATCTCGAACGTGCCCGGCGCGCAGGACGCCTCCGAGAGCTCGGAGCTCGAGATCAGCTTCTCGTAGATGTGCTGCTCCTCCTGCACGCGCAGGCAGTAGGGCACCTTGATCACGTAGATGCGGTCGATGAAGGCTTCGTTGTTCTTGTTGGTCTTGAAGGTCTGCCACTCGGACTCGTTCGAGTGCGCCAGGATGATGCCGGTGAAGGGGATCGCACCGATGTTCTCGGTGCCGACGTAGTTGCCCTCCTGCGTCGCCGTCAGCAGCGGATGCAGCATCTTGATCGGCGCCTTGAACATCTCGACGAACTCGAGGACGCCCTGGTTGGCGCGGTTCAGGCCGCCCGAATACGAGTAGGCGTCCGGGTCCGCCTGCGACAGCGTCTCGAGGCGGCGGATGTCGACCTTGCCGACCAGCGAGGAGATGTCCTGGTTGTTCTCGTCGCCGGGCTCGGTCTTGGCGATGGCGATCTGGCGCAGGCGCGACGGCCGGACCTTGATCACCTTGAACTGCGAGATGTCGCCCTCGAACTCGTCGAGGCGCTTCAGCGCCCAGGGGCTCATCAGCCCAGTCAGGCGCCGGCGCGGGATGCCGTAGCGGCTCTGGATCTCGGCGCCCATGGTCTCGGGGTCGAACAGCCCGAGCGGGCTCTCGAACACCGGGGAGACCTCGTTGCCGGCCTTCAGCACGTAGACCGGGTGGGCCTCCATCAGCGCCTTGAGGCGCTCGGCCAGCGAAGACTTGCCGCCGCCGACCGGGCCGAGCAGGTAGAGGATCTGCTTGCGCTCCTCCAGTCCCTGCGCGGCGTGGCGGAAGAACGAGACGATCCGCTCGATCGTCTCCTCCATGCCGAAAAATTCGTGGAAGGCGGGATAGGTCCGGATCGTCCGGTTCATGAAGATGCGGCCGAGGCGGGCATCCTTCGACGTGTCGATGAATTCCGGCTTGCCGATCGCGTCGAGGATGCGCTCGGCAGCGCTCGCGTACATCAGCGGCTCGTCGCGGCACGCCTCAAGAAATTCGGAGAGCGTCATCTCCGTGTCGCGGCGCGCTTCGTACCCGCGGGCGAAGCTCTGGAAAAGGTCGTTGGTCGCATGCATTGGCATTCGATAACCCTCTCAGACCGTCAACAGCTTCATCCTGTCCTGCCGCGAACGCAACCGACAGACCCGCATTTGTCGCAGTGCGGCGAACGCGGTGACGCTGCGTGTGCCGAATGCAACACCTGTCGGGCCGAGTTGCGGCATCCGTCAAGCTTCTCCTCGTTGGCTCGGCCGGACCCGAAGAACGATCCGGCCGAAAAAATATGCACGTAAAGCTTTCGACTGCCTGCGATCAGAGATCGCTGCTGTTTTTCTTGGCATCGCCATCCTTCTTGGCCGAAGCGGCCTCGACGGTTATTTTGATGTTCTGGGTCTGAACTTGGCCGTCCGAATTCTTGATCTCGAACGTCACCTCGTCGGCTCCGGTGTAGCCAACCTTCGGCTGGTAGAACAGACCCTGAACTGCGGTATCCTTGTTCGGGCAACGATAGGACGCGGGAGTCTTCTGCTTGCCGACCTTGGTGATCAGGGCACCGTTCTTCGGCGCGCCCGAGACCTTGAACTCCGGCATCGGCCCGGCCGAGCAGTCCTTCTTCAGGTTCGGGACGATGGCGATCCGCACGGTCTTGCCCGAGGCGACGGTCTCGCTCTTGGTGATCGTCGTCTGCGCGAAGGCGGGCGCGGCGAGGAGCAGGCCGCCGGCGGCGAGCGCGAGGACAGGGCGCGCGAGGAGAGGACGAAGGGCGGTCAGGTAGGCGCTCACGGGCGTGTCTCCGAAGGTCTTTTGGCGCGGCATCCGGGGCCGTGAGGCCACGTGCCGGCCGAGTCGATGTGGGGACGCCTCGTGTGCGCGTCGAGGCCGCAGGCCGACGACCAGGGCCGGGAACGCGGCTGCGGTGCCGATTATTGCTGGAGCGCGGCCGCCACGACGCCGGTGACGCGGGCGATCTGGGCGGCGTCGAGTTCGCCTTCGAGCGCGGTCGCGAGGCTGCGCTCGACCCGCGCACGCTCGCCCGCATCCGACGTCGGGGTGACCGGGATGTCGCCCTCGTCGAGGCCGCAGACCCGACGGATCGTCTCGGCCGCAGCCAGCAGCGCGGCCCTGTCGGCCGGTCCCATCTCCCAGAGCGGGTTGCGCAGGCGGCTGACCACCCGCCGGGCATCGCGGTAATCCCGGTCGACGTGGGTCGCGGCCTCGATCTGGCTGACGAGAAACATCAGTTCCAGCACTTCCGAGGCGGCTTCCGGGCAGGTCCGCACGATCCGCATCACGCGGCCGATGAGTTCCTGCGTCGGCGTCATCGAACGGCGGGTGGCGCTCATGCGCCGATCAACGCGGATCGACACGCAAAGTTCGCCTAAGCTCGAATCACCGGGCGCTCAGGCCTCGGGCGGAGCGCGGAAGGCCGCCAGCGCGTCGCGGCAGGCGTACAGCTCCTGCAGCGCGCCGGCCAAGGCGTCACGGTCGATGGTATCCCCATCGAGGGTGCGGCCAATGTTGTCCGCATCGGCGGGCGCCGTCGCGAGGCTGGCTTCCTGCACCGCCGGTGCGGCCGCCACCGCCTCGCCGCGGCCGACCGCCTGGACGAACCGGACGCCGTTCTCCTTGAGGACGCGCTGCGCGCCCTCGATCGTGTAGCGCTGGACGTGGAGCAGGTGGCGGATGCCCGCGACGAGGGCGACGTCGCCGGGGCGGTAGTAGCGCCGGCCGCCCGCGCGCTTGACCGGACGGATCTGGCCGAACCGCGTCTCCCAGAACCGCAGAACGTGCTGCGGCACGTCAAGGGATTCAGCCACCTCGGTGATCGTCCGGAACGCGCCCGGTTCCTTGTCGGCGTGTCCCGAATCCTCGGTGAGGGCAGCGAGCGCCATGATTCGATCCGGCTACGAGGCGGCGATGAGGGTGCGGTCGGCGGGGCCGGACGTGTTCATTCCTCGGCGTGGGCGGCGCCGTTCAGTCCGTTGATCCGGGCCTTCAGCACGTTCGAGGGCTTGAACACCATCACCTGCCGCGGCTCGATCGCCACCTCGACGCCGGTCTTTGGGTTGCGGCCGACGCGCTTGCCCTTCGAGCGGACCACAAAGGAGCCGAACGAGGACAGCTTCACGGTCTCGCCCTCGGACAGGCAGGAGCAGATCTCGGACAGGACCGTCTCGACGAGGGCCGCGGATTCGGTGCGGGAGAGGCCGACCTGCTGGTAGACGGCCTCGCTCAAATCGGCGCGCGTCACCGTCTTGCCTGCCATGCCACGACCCCTCGCGAATTTTCTTGCCGAGAGCCGTCGTTTGCGACGTATCTCTATGATCTGCCACGCTAATCCCCGGTCCCGCCCGGGTCAACCGGCGCGGCTGGGGAAATTCCGGGCTACCAGCGGATCAGCGCCGCGCCCCAGCTGAAGCCGCCGCCGATGGCCTCGATCATCACGAGGTCGCCCCGGCGGATGCGGCCGTCCCGGCGGGCCACGTCCAGCGCCAGGGGAATCGAGGCGGCCGAGGTGTTGCCGTGGCGGTCGACCGTGAGCACCACCTTGTCGCGCGGGATGCCGAGCTTGTCGGCGGAGGCCTCGATGATGCGTTTGTTGGCCTGGTGCGGCACGAACCAGTCGAGGTCGGCGGCCTTCGCACCCCCCATCTTCAGCGCGTCCTCGATCACGTCCATCACCGAGCCGACGGCGAAGCGGAACACTTCCTTGCCCTCCATCCGCAGCTGGCCGGTGGTGCCGGTCGAGCCCGGGCCCCCGTCGACGTAGAGCTTTTCACGGTGGCGCCCGTCCGAGCGCAGGCTCGCGCTGATCACGCCCCGGTCGGCGTTCGTGCCCGCCGCGTCCTGCGCCTCCAGCACGATCGCGCCGGCCCCGTCACCGAACAGCACGCAGGTGGTGCGGTCCTCCCAGTCGACGATGCGCGAGAAGGTCTCGGCGCCGACGACCAGCGCGCGCCGGGCGGCGCCCGTCGCCAGAAACTTGTCCGCGGTGGAGACGGCGAAGACGAACCCGGCGCACACCGCCTGCAGGTCGAAGGCCGCGCCCGCATGGATACCGAGCGCCGCCTGGATCTGGGTCGCGGTGGAGGGAAAGGTATGGTCGGGCGTCGAGGTGGCGCAGATCACGAGGTCGATGTCGTCCCCGGTCAGACCGGCATCGTCGAGGGCCGCGCGCGCCGCGCGGATGCCGAGCACCGACGTGGTCTCGGAGGCGTCCGCCAGGTAGCGCTGCCGGATGCCGGTGCGCTGGACGATCCATTCGTCCGAGGTGTCGACCCGCTCGGCGAGTTCGGCGTTGGTCACCACCCGCGCAGGAAGCCCTGAGCCGGTGCCGACGACGACGGAACGCAGGGTTGTCATCGGTTTCCTTCCCGTCGCGAAACGCGTTTCACAACCATCGGCTGCTAGACCCGCATCGCTCCGATCTCCATCGCGTTCAGCCGCCGAACCGGGTCCCGGATCGGCGTAAAGGTCGACGCCGGCTAAGAGTTCACGCCGGCGCGAGGGTGGGCGTCTGGTCGAGCATCTCGCGGATCGTGCGCATCAGGTCGTGGCGCGCCATGTCGTGGGCGAGGTCCACCGCGGCGGCGAAGCCCTGCGCGTTCTCCGAGCCGTGGCTCTTGATGACGATGCCCTCGAGCCCGAGGAACACGCCGCCGTTGGCCCGGCTCGGGTTCATCTTCTCCCGCAGCGCACGGAACGCCTGACGGGCGAACAGCGCGCCGATCTTGGCCGACAGCGTCCGCGTCATCGCCGAGCGCAGGTAGGTGCCGATCTGCTTGGCGGTGCCTTCGGCGGTCTTCAGGGCGATGTTCCCCGTGAACCCTTCCGTGACCACCACGTCGACGGTGCCGCGGCCGAGGTCGTTGCCCTCGACGAAGCCGTGATAGGCAAAGTTCGGCAGGTCGATCTCGCGCAGCAGGCGCGCGGCCTCCTTCACCGCCTCGTTGCCCTTCATCTCCTCGGTGCCGACGTTGAGCAGGCCCACCGTCGGGCGCTCGAGGTCGAACACGATGCGGGCCATGGCGGAGCCCATGACCGCCATCTCGATGAGGTGCTCGGCATCGGTACCGATGGTGGCGCCGACGTCGAGCACGACGCTCTCGCCGCGCACCGTCGGCCACAGGCAGGCGATGGCCGGGCGTTCGATGCCCGCCATGGTCTTGAGGCAGATCTTCGACATCGCCATCAGGGCGCCGGTGTTGCCAGCCGACACCGCGGCGTCGGCCTCGCCGTCCTTCACCGCCTGGATCGCCTTCCACATCGACGACTTGCCGCGGCCCTGGCGCACCGCCTGGCTCGGTTTGTCGTCCATGGCGACGGCGTAGGTGGTGTGCCGGATCTCGACGGCGCCCTTCAGGCGCGGCTCGGCGGCGACGAGCGGGGCGACCACCGCCTCGTCGCCGAAGATCAGGAAGGTGGTTTCGGGGTGGCGCTCGCGGGCGATCGCGGCGCCAGGCACGACGGTCGACGGTCCATGGTCGCCGCCCATGGCGTCGAGCGAGATGCGCACGCGTTGGGACATGAGGGGGGTTGTCGCGGCCTTCGATGGGATGCCGTCGCGGGGGCGACGGCCGGGATCGGCGCGGCGGAAAATAGCGATCCCGCCCCGGCGGGCAAACGAATTCTCGCGCGGCGTCGCGCCGGGCGGCGCTCAGGGCTCCTCGGGGCGCAGGGTGCGCAGGACGTCGAAGGGCTTGGCGTCCTCGCCGAGTTGGACCTCCTCGAACACCACGCCGGGCTTGCGCGGGTAGGGATCGATGCCGAGCGCCAGGAACTCGGCGGTCAGCAAACCGAAGTCGATCCGGCCGCCGACGATCGGGTCGGGGATGTCGGCATCCTCGGCATCGGTGCCGGCGAGGCGGTCGGTGTCGGTGAACGCCACCTCGACCGGCTCCGACACCTTCGTCTCGAACGGCTCCAGGCTAACCGTGCAGACCAACGTGACGGTGCCTTCGACCGTGCCGGTGACGACGAGGCGCCTCGTCGGCCCGGCGACGGCGAAGCGTCCGACGAGGTCGCGGATCGCCTGGATCTTGAAGTCGGCGGCGAGGGCCGCGCACTCCGCCGGCGTCGCCTCGACGGTGACGGCGCCGCGGCCCGGCGGCAGCCGCGCCACGCTCACCCATCGGGACAGGGGGGTCTCGCTCGCGCTCATCGGTGTTCCGGGTTGGATGTCGGGGTGGCGTCCGCGGGCGGGAAGGGCGGCCCGGCGCCGAGCAATGCGTCGAGGTCGGCCTCGGCCAACTCGCGGTCGGCGGCGAGGACGTAGGCGGCAAGCCCCGAGGCCGCCCCCGCGTCGTCGCCGCCGAGCACGTTTCGAGACAGCGCCGTGGCGAGCGCGTCGGCGTCGCCCGCGTCGAGCGCGGCATCGTAGTTGGCGGCTCGCCCGTAGAAGGCGGCGCCGAGCTTCTTCATGCGCTTGGGCACGCCGAAATCACCGACGCCGAGCTCGCGCAACGACGCGTCGAGCTGGAGGAAGACCGAGTTGACGAGGTCCTGCGCCACGTCCGCCGCCGGCGCCGGCAGGCGGTTCAGCCGGCGCAGCACCAGGATGACATGGAGGATCAGCGACTCGAAGCGCCCCTCCACGCCGTCGGGCACGCCGAGCCCGGTATAGAGGCCGGGCTGCCGCGAGGCGGCGTTGATGCGCATGTGCAGGGTCTCGATGGACCGCCGCCGCGCGTCGTTGCGGCGAAAGAATCGGGCGATCATGCGGTGCGCCTCGGCCCCATGGGTCGACCCCCGGACGGGGCCCGTCGGAACGATCCGGCGCGTTTCCGCTGCGCTGTGGCCTGTGGCCGAGCTTGCCTTGTCAAAGCCATAACCCCGCGGTACGGCAACCCACGGTCAAGGTGCAAGCACTCTCAGACCGCCCCTGGTGTCGCGCTCCGGCGTGCCTAGCGGCGTCCCGTCCCATCAGCAACATAAGGTGGCCGATGTCGCGCCGTCTCGTTCCGTCCCTCGCGCGTCTCGGCCTCGTCGGCCTGCTGGGCCTCGGCCTGTCCGGCTGCATCGGCGAGGAACTCCGCCACGGCTACCAGATCGACCAGGCCGCGCTCGCGACCGTGAAGCCCGGCATGAGCCCGGAGCAGGTGCTGCAGACGCTCGGCACGCCGTCCACGGTCTCCACCGTCGGCAACAAGTCCTGGTACTACATCTCCCAGAACACCTCGCGCACAGTCCTGTTCCTCGGCGAGCAGGTCGAGGACCAGAAGGTCACGGCGGTGTACTTCACCCCTGGCTTCAAGGTCGAGCGCGTGGCCCTGTACGGCCTGCAGGACGGCAAGGTGTTCGACTTCATCGAGCGCACCACGCCGACCAGCGGCGCCGACCGCGCCTTCCTCAGCCAGCTGTTCAAGGGCCTGACCAAGTACGAGCCCTTCGGCTCCGGCAACGGCGCCAGCGTGGTCCCGGGCGCCCAGCGCGGCATGTGAGGCGTCGGGCGGACGCCCGACGGTATCCCCTCCCCCTCTGTGGGGAGGGAAAAACGGAGCGCTTGATCGCTCATCAGCCCCGCGCGGGCAGGACGGCCTCCAAGAGCTGGGCGGGCTCAGAGAGCAGGCGATCCGGGCCGGCCGCAGCCAGCGCCGCCGGGTCGGTGTAGCCCCACGCGACCGCCCAGAAGGCGCAGCCCACGGCCCGCGCGGCGTCGAGGTCGCGAAGCTCGTCGCCGATGCAGAGCACGCCGGCCGGCTCGATTCCCATCCGGCGCAAAAGGCCCCTCAGGCGCCGCGCCTTGCCGAACACCGACGCGCCGCAGGCGTAGCGGTCGATCCGCCCGGCGACCGTCGGCCCGAGCACGCGGCGGACGTTCGCCTCGGTGTTCGAGCTGAGCACAGCCGTCGCCACCCCCGCCTCCGACAGCCCCGCCAGCGCCTCCGCGATCCCCGGGAACAGGTGCAGCTCGGCGGCGTCGCGGGCGGCGAGCCGGTGCATGTGGCGGGTGATCAGCGGCAGCTTCCAGCGCGGCACGCCGAGCCGCGCCATGATCGCGCGCGCAGGAAGCGTGCGGAGTTCGTCGACCTCGTGCGCGGCGATCCGGCGAAAGCGGTAGCGGTCGGCCACCGTGCCGAGCACGCCGCAGAACCACGGGAAGGTGTCGGCGAGCGTCCCATCGAAATCGAGGACGACGAGGCGGTATCCGCCGCCTGGGGCCACGCGCGTCAGAACCGCAGATTCTCCGCGGGCACGTCGAGGCGCAACACCAGGCCGCCGGGGGCCCAATCGTGCTCGAGGCTGCCGTCGAGCTGACCCGCGACGCTGCGCTCGGCGAGTTCCGTGCCGAACCCTTTTCGCGATGGCGCGGCGGCGATGGGCGGACCGCCCTGCTCCGCCCAGGTCAGGCAGTAGCGCGACGCGGTCTGCAGCCCGGTGAGCGTCACGGTCCCGGCCTCGTTGGAGAGCGCGCCGTACTTGACCGCGTTGGTCGCCTGCTCGTGCATGATCAGCGCGAGCGCCGTCGCCGTGCGCTCGCCGACCACAGCGTCGTCGCCGTCGACGGCGACGCGGCAGCGCCCCTCCTCGGCATAGGCCGACAGGATCAGACGCATCAGCCCGAGGACGGTCTGGCCGCCGTCGCGCCGTGCGCTCTCGGTGGAATGCGGGCGGACGTATTCGTGGGCCTGGGCCAGCGCCCCGAGGCGCTCGCGGAACACCTTCGCGAAGGACCGCGCGCCCGGATCGCTGCGGGCGCTGAGCGCGGCGATGCCGCCGACTACGGCGAAGATGTTCTTGATCCGGTGCGACAGCTCCTTGATCAGCAGGTCGCGCGCCTCCTCGGCGCGCTTGCGCTCGCGCAGGTCGCGGGTGACCGTGCCGTAGCCGGCATGGTGGCCGGCCGCATCCCGCACGGCGAACACCGTGAACAGGACGGCGATGGCCTCGCCGGTGGCGAAGTGCCGGAAGGCGAGCTCGCCCTCCCACCAACCGTCGCGCGCGAGGGCCGGCACCACCGTTCCTTCGAAGGCTTCGCGGCTTTCCGGCGTGAAGTAGTCGGCAATCGCGGTCCGCCGCGCCGCTGCGAGGTCGAGCAGCCCGACGAGCCGCAACGCGGCCTCGTTCAGGTGCGCGATCCGGCCGTCCTCGCCGGCCAGGCCGATGAAGTCCTTCGAGGTCTCGACGACGGCCGCGAGCTTGCGCGCGTCGGCGACGGCCTGCTTCAGCTCGTGGATGTCGGTGCAGGTCCCGAACCAGCGCTCGATCCGCCCGTCGGCGCCGCGGATCGGCATCGCGCGCCCGAGCGTCCAGCGATAGGCACCGCTGTGGTGGCGCAGGCGGTACTCGACCTCGTAGGGCTCGCCCGTCGCGAGGCTGTCGCGCCAGCGGCGCCACGCCTCCGGCTGGTCGTCGGGGTGGAACATGTCGGTCCAGCCGGCGCCGTCGGTCGAGCCGTAGGGTACGCCGGTGAACTCGTACCAGCGATCGTTGTAGAAGTCGTGGAAGCCGTCGGGCAGCGTCGTCCAGACCATCTGCGGCATGGCCGAGGTCATCACCCGGAAGCGGCGCTCGCTCGCGGCGAGTTCGGTCTCGCGGGCGTCGACGTCGGCGAGGGTCCGGCGATGTTCGACCAGGGTCGAGACCTGGCGGGCGAGCGCGCCCAGGGTCTCGCCCTGCGCCTTCGTCAGCCCGCCGGGACGAACGGTGCGGTCGAGCACGCACATCGTCCCGATCGGGACTCCCGAGCGGCTGCGGATCACCGCGGCGGCGTAGAAGCGGAACCCGTCCTCGGCCTGGATCGCGGGGTTGTCACGGGTGCGCGGATCGGCGGTCAGGTCTGTGATGACGAAGAGGCCGTCGGCCTGCACGTCGTCGGCATGGAGCGCGTGGACGCAGACCGATCGGTCGATCCCGGTCTCGCGCTCGCCGTAGCCGATCTCGGCCTTGAACCATTGCCGGTGGGCGTCGACGAAGCCGATCAGTGCGACGGGGACGGCGCAGACCAGGGCCGCGATGCGCGCGAGGTCGTCGTAGGCCGGGTCCGGCTCTGTATCGAGGATCCGCAGCGCGCGAAGCTCCGCCAAGCGCTCGGCCTCGTTCCACCGTTCCCGCTCCGTCGCACGCGTCTGGTTCGCAATCGTAATCGGCCGCTCCCGGATTCCGCAGTCACAGATAGGGACACGGAACGGCCACGCCTAGATTCACCGGCAGACGAACCGGCGAATTCGAAGGACCTTCGCCGCAATTGATCGATGATCGATAGGGCTGCGGTTCGCAAAGTAACAAATGATACGATGCGAACCGCGAACGATAGCCTCAGGCGGCCTTCGCGGCGTGGAGAGTCGGATAGTCGACGTAGCCCTCTGGGCCCTGGCTGTACCAGGTCGCGGCCTCGTCCTTCTGGAGCGGGGCGTCGGCGGCGATGCGGGCCGGCAGGTCCGGGTTGGCGATGAACGTCCGGCCGTAGGCGATCGCGTCGGCTGCGCCGGCATCGAGCGCCGCCTGTCCGCTGCGGCCGTCGTAGTCGGCGTTGAGGATCATCGTGCCGGCGAAGACCCGCTTCATCGCCGGAGCGATCGGCGGGTGGTCGGCCTTGCCGAAGGTGCCGTTGGGGCCGGGTTCGCGCATCTCGAGGAAGGCGATGCCGACGTCTGAGAGCGCCTTGGCGGCGGCCACGAACAGCGGCTCGGGGTTCGCATCGTTGGTGCCCTGGATCTCGCCGTTGGGCGACAGGCGCACGCCGGTGCGGTCCTTGCCCGCGATCTCGGCGACCGCCTCGGTGACCTCGCGCAGGAGGCGCACGCGGTTCTCGATCGAGCCGCCGTAGGCGTCGGTGCGGTGGTTGGTGCCGTCGCGGAGGAATTCGTCGATCAGGTAGCCGTTGGCCGCGTGGATCTGCACGCCGTCGAAGCCGGCGGCCATCGCGTTGCGGGTGGCGCGCCGGTAATCCTCGAGCAGCCGCGGGATCTCCTCGGCCGGCAGCGCGCGCGCCTCGGCGTAGGGCTTCTTGCCCTGGTAGGTGTGGGCGGCGTCGGGCGCGGTGGTGGCGGAGGCCGAGATCGGCGGGGCGCCGTCGAGGAAGTCCGGGTGGACGAGCCGGCCCATGTGCCAGATCTGGCAGACGATGCGCCCGCCGCGATCGTGCACCGCCTTCACCACCGGCTTCCAGGCTTCGACCTGCGCGTCGTTCCAGATCCCCGGTGCGAAGGGCCAGCCGAGGCCTTCCTGGCTGATGCCGGTCGCCTCGGTGATGATCACGCCGGCGGTCGCGCGCTGGGCGTAGTACTCGACCATCAGCGGGGTCGGAACGTGCTCGCGGGTGGACCGGCCGCGGGTCAGCGGCGCCATCCAGATGCGGTTCTTCGCGTCGATGGCGCCGACGCGGATCGGATCGAGCAGTGAAGGCATGGCATTCCCGTGTTCTGTCTGTGGCGGGTGCGGAGCGTCGCACCCCGTGCGACGCATAGGTGGCGGGGAGGACGCCCGCCGCAAGGCACCGGGCGCATGGCCTGCGGAGCCCGCGTGCGCGGTCGCACATCGGTCCGCCGCGGCGTCTTTCGCACTGCCTTGATCACAGGATCCGGGCATGCCGGGCACGCATTCGCGTTCGCGGGGCCGATCGGGTATGATCTGGCCTCTCTTTTCCAAGGTCTTAGCAAGAACATGGCGACGGCGTCGTTCGACACCGCCCGGCGCACGGGCAGCGATTTCTCCGACATCGAGAAGGCTCCCGAGTTCCGGCCCGAGCCGACGCCGACGGCCGTGCCGGGTCAGCGCAGCTCGCTCGTCGGCCTGCCGCGGGCCGCGCTGAAGGAGCGCCTGCTCGCGATCGGCGTCACCGAGCGCGAGAGCCGGATGCGCTCGGGCCAGCTCTGGAATTGGCTGAACGTCCGCGGCGCGCAGGACTTCGACCAGATGACCAACGTCGGCAAAGCGCTGCGGGCGCAGCTCGCCGAGGCCTACACCCTCGACCGGCCGGAGGTCGTCAGCCAGCAGGTCTCGCGCGACGGCACCCGCAAGTGGCTGCTGCGCATGGCGCCGACGGGGCGGCACGACCACAACCGCGGCGCCGAGATCGAGTGCGTCTACATTCCGGGGCCGGATCGCGGCACGCTCTGCGTCTCGTCGCAGGTCGGCTGCACGCTGACCTGCTCGTTCTGTCACACGGGCACGCAGCGCCTCGTGCGCAACCTGTCGGCCGCCGAGATCACCGCCCAGCTCGTCGTCGCCCGCGACGCGCTCGGCGACTGGCCCGGCCTGATCCCCTCGCGCGACGCCTCGGGCGGCGGCGAGGTCGGACGGCTCGTCACGAACATCGTGTTCATGGGGATGGGCGAACCGCTCTACAACCTGGAGAACGTCGTCGACGCGGTGGCGACGATGTCGGACCCGGAGGGGCTTGCGCTCTCGCGCCGTCGCATCACGGTCTCGACCTCCGGCGTCGTGCCGCAGATCCGGCGGCTCGGCGAGGAGGCGCACGCGATGCTGGCGATCTCGCTGCACGCCGTGCGCGACGAGCTTCGCGACGAGCTGGTGCCCCTGAACCGCAAATACCCGATCGCCGAGCTGATGCGCGCCTGCCGCGAGTATCCGGGCCTCACCAACGCCCGGCGCATCACCTTCGAATACGTGATGCTGAAGGGCGTCAACGACACCGACGGCGACGCGCGCGAGCTGGTGCGGCTGCTCAAGGGGATCCCTGCCAAGATCAACCTGATCCCGTTCAACCCCTGGCCCGGCAGCAAGTACGAGTGCTCGGACTGGGAGCGGATCGAGCGCTTCTCGGAGATCGTGTTCGACGCCGGCTACGCCTCGCCGGTCCGCACCCCACGCGGCCGCGACATCCTCGCCGCCTGCGGCCAGCTCAAGAGCGAGACCGAGAAGCTGCGCGCCCGCGAGCGGATGCTGCTCGACGCGGGCGGAGACTCCGAAGGCGCGGTTTCGGCGCAGGGCTTCTACGCCCTGCACGACGGCGAGGAATAGGGCCGGCCGCCAATCGGTGGGTCGTCCGGTGGAAGGTGGCCGCCTCTTCCCTCCCCACTCTGCGGGGGAGGGTGGGCCTCGCGTCAGCGAGGGGCGGGAGAGGGATGCACCCTATCCGGATAACGTGCACCCTTCTCCCGACCCACTTCGTGGGCCACCCTCCCCCGCAGAGGGGGGAAGGGAGATCTCCGCCCGCCTCAGCCCTGCGGCAAGTCCGGCGTGATGCCGAGCGCGTCCATGCCCTCCTCCAGGAGGTCGCCGGCGTCAGGCGTGCCGAGAAGCGTCTTCACCGCGCCGTCGCCGGCGCCTTCGCGCTCGCGGGCGAAGCGGACCGCCTCAGCCCACTCCTCGGGCTCCATGTCGCCGCGGCCGACATAGAGCAGCGCCAGCAGGTCGGCGCGCTCGTCGTCGTTGAGGCCGGCGATCATGCCGCGCAGCTCGGATTCGGTGGCGTCGTCGGTGCCGGAGGTGAGCACGTCGGTGGCGCCGTCGTCGATGGCGTTGGAGCCGGAATCTGGATCGGTCGCGCCCTCCTTCACCTCGACCGCGCGCAGGCGCAGGATGATCTCGGTGACCGTATCGGGGGCGATGTCCATGTCGAGCTCCGGTTGGCGGGCCCGTCGAGGCCCTGAAGCAGCGACAACTGGCGAGAGCGGTGCCGGTTCGCCGCGTCCGGCCCCATCATGCGCCGAGCCGCAGGGTTTGCGGCGCCAGCCGGCCCTGCGCGATGCTACGCTGCCGCCCGAACGGGGGCGCGCCGGGGGACACGGATGAAGCGGGACGGGCTCGTCGGCTGCCTCGCGCTCTACGTCGCCCTCTACGGCGCCTACGGCTGCATCTCGCCGATCTTGCCCAACGTGCTCGCCGCAGGGGGCCTCTCGCCGGAGCGGATCGCGGTCCTGCTCGCGGCCGCGACTCTGGTGCGGCTGGTGGCGGGACCGATGGCCGGGCGCTCCGCCGACCGGCACGCGGCGACTCGTCCGATCCTCGCCGCCGCCTGCGGCCTCACCGGACTCGCGGCCCTCGCGCATCTCGCGGCAAGCGGGTTCTGGCCGCTGCTGGCGGTCGGCATCGCCTACGCGGCGGCCACCGCCCCGCTGGCGCCGCTGGCCGACGTGCTGGCGCTCGCCGCCGCGCGGGGCGGGGCGGCGTTTCCCTACGGCTGGGTGCGCGGGGCGGGCTCGGCCGCCTTCATCGCCGGGGTCGGCGCCGCCGGCTGGCTGGTGCAGGGGTTCGGGCTCGCGGCCGGCCTCGTCGCCGGAGCGGTGTTGTTCGTGGGGGCCGGCGCGACGGCGCTCGCCGGGCGGGCGTCGGGCGGCGCGCGCGCGCAAGCCTCGGAGGCTGAGATCGGCTTTGCCGGCCTGCTGCGCCTCGCCGCCTTCCGCCGCACGGTGCTGGTCGCGGCCCTGGTGGTCGGCGCGCACGCGATGCACGACGCCTTCGCGATGATCCTGTGGCGCGGCGCCGGGATCGGGGCAGGCGCCGCCGGCCTGCTTTGGGCGGAAGCCGTGGCGGCGGAGGTGTTCGTGTTCCTGATCGCCGGGCCGCCGCTGCTGGCGCGGATCGGGCCGGCCGCCGGCCTCGCCGTCGCGGCGGTCGCCGGCGCCGTGCGCTGGGCGGTGCAGGCCGAGACCGTCGCGCTGCCCTGGCTCGTCGCGATCCAGTCCCTGCACGGCCTGAGCTTCGCGCTGCTGCACCTCGCCTGCCTCGGCCTGATCGAGCGGGCGGTGCCGCCGACGGCCCGCGCCACGGCGTTGACGCTCTACGGCACCGTCGGGCTCGGGCTTGCGGGCGCGGCGGCGACGCTGGCCTCCGGCCCGCTGTTTTCGGCCTTCCACGGCCGGGCCTTCTGGGCGATGGCTGGGCTCAGCCTCGCGGCCGTGCCGCTCGCCCTGCGCTTGCGCGCCGAGCCCGCGCGCACGACCTCTGCGTGATGGTACGTTTTATGGTACAAAACCGGAACATGCAGCCATTCTCCGAAACCGACGCCCCACGCCCATGCCGCACGTCGCCGAGATCCTGATCCCCCTCGCGATCGACACCGCCTACAGCTACGCGGTGCCGGCGCACCTGACGCTTTCCGTCGGCGACGTGGTGCAGGTGCCACTGGGCCCGCGTGAGACGGTCGGCGTGGTCTGGGGCGTGGCTGAGACGGCCGGCGGCTCGAACCTGCGCCCGGTCACCGGGCCGCTCGGCGTGGCGCCGCTCTCCGAGCCGGTGCGCAAGCTGGTGGACTGGATCGCGCGTTACACCCTCGCGCCGAAGGGCTCTGCGCTGGCCATGGTGCTGCGCCTGCCCGACGAGGCCGCGGCGGCGGAGGTCGTGCGCGTCGGGGTCCGCACCACCGGCAAGGCGCCGGCCCGCCCGACCAAGGCGCGGGACAAGGTGCTGGCGGTCGCCGCCGACGGCGAGGTCCGGGGCAAGGGCGCGCTGGCGAAAGCGGCCGAGGTCTCGCTTTCGGTGGTCGACGGGCTCGTCGACGACGGCGCACTGGAGGCGGTGGCGCTCGCGCCCGAGCCCATCGCCCTCCCCCCCGATCCGGAGTTTCCGCGGGTGCCGCTGTCGGAGGCGCAGGCCGCGGCGGTCGCGGAACTGGTCGGGGCGCCCGCCGCGGCGGAGGCGGCTGGCGGCGCGGTCCTGCTGGAAGGCGTCACCGGCTCGGGCAAGACCGAGGTCTACTTCGAGGCAGTCGCCGAGTGCGTCCGCTCAGGCGGGCAGGCCCTGATCCTGATGCCCGAGATCGCGCTGACCGCGCAGTTCCTCGACCGGTTCGCCGCCCGCTTCGGCGTCCGCCCGGCGGCCTGGCACTCGGGCATCGGCGGACGGCGGCGCGAGCGGCTGCGCGCAGGGGTCGCTAACGGCGAGGTGCGGGTGGTGGTCGGCGCCCGCTCGGCCCTGTTCCTGCCGTTCCGGAAGCTCGGCCTGATCGTGGTCGATGAGGAACACGAGAGCGCCTACAAGCAGGAGGACGGCGTCCACTACCACGCACGCGACATGGCGGTGGTGCGGGGCAAGCTCGAGGGCTGCCCGGTGGTGCTGGCCTCGGCGACGCCCTCGATCGAGACGCGGGTGAACGTCGAACGCGGGCGCTACCGCCGCGTGCGGCTGCCCGAGCGCTTCGGCGGGCGGCGCCTGCCCGACATCCAGGCGATCGACATGCGCCTCGACAAGCCGGAGCGCGGGCGCTTCCTCTCGCCGCCGCTGGTCAACGCGGTGAAGGCCAACCTCGCTGCCGGCGAGCAGGCGCTGCTGTTCCTCAACCGCCGGGGTTATGCGCCGCTGACGCTGTGCCGCGCCTGCGGCCACCGCTATCAGTGCAAGAACTGCTCGACCTGGCTGGTGGAGCACCGCTTCCGCAAGGCGCTCGTCTGCCACCAGTGCGGCTACAGCGAGCGCCGGCCCGAGGCGTGCACGGAATGCGGCACCTTCGACAACCTCACCCCCTGCGGCCCCGGCGTCGAGCGCATCGCGGAGGAGGCGGCCGAGCTGTTTCCGGATAAGCGCATCATCGTGCTGTCGAGCGACTTTCCCGGCGGCGCCGAGCGGCTGCGGCAGGAATTGGAACTGGTCGCGGCCGGCGAATGCGACATCGTCGTCGGCACGCAGCTCGTGGCCAAGGGCCACAACTTCCCGCACCTGACCCTCGTCGGCGTGCTCGACGCCGACATCGGGCTGACCTCGGGCGATCCGCGGGCGGCCGAGCGCACCTTCCAGCTGCTGCAGCAGGTCACCGGCCGGGCGGGCCGCGGCGAGCGGCCGGGCCGCGCCATGGTGCAAACCTACCAGCCCGAGCATCCGGTGATCGCGGCGCTCCTGTCGGGTGATTCCGAGCGCTTCTACGAGGAGGAGATCGCCGCCCGCGAGGCGGCCGGCCTGCCGCCGTTCGGGCGGCTGGCGGCGTTGATCGTCTCGGCCAACGACCGGGCGACGGCCGAGGCCCACGGGCAGGCGCTGGCGCGCGCCGCCGAGCCGCCGGACGGGGTGATGGTGCTCGGGCCGGCCGAGGCGCCTCTGGCGCTGGTGCGCGGGCGCTACCGGTTCCGCCTTCTGGTCAAGACCGAGCGCAACGTCGACCTGCAGAGCTACCTGCGCGACTGGCTGGGGCGCGGGCCGAAGGTGCGCGGCAACGTCCGCGTTGCCGTCGACGTCGACCCGCAGAGCTTTTTGTAGGCGATCCGGGACGCGTTCTGTAGGAGTGTGCGGTGCCGCGAGATACTCGGTCGGCGGCAGGCCTGTCAGGAGCGCGCATCGTGCTGAGCTACACCAAGAAGCCCGAGTCCAGCGTCGCCGAGATCGTGGTCGACGGGAAGATCACCGACGACGAGATGAACGCGGTCATGACCGCGATGAAGGCCGACCTCGACAAGGGCGGCAAGCTCAAGCTGCTGGAGGACATCCGCGCCTTCGAGGGCATGGAGCCGGCCGCCTTCTTCAAGGACCCGCGCTTCGGCCTGTCGATGATGAAGGGCGTCAGCCACGTGGCGCTCGTCACCGACGCGCAATGGCTCAAGGTCGTCGCCGAGACCTTCGGCTTCGTCTCCCCGGCCCAGATCAAGGTGTTCGAGCGCGCCCGCCTCGACGAGGCCCGCACCTGGCTCGCCGCCGCGTGACGCAGACGGTCCCGCCGCGGGCGGGACCGTTCTACTCGGCCTGGGCGGTGTGCGTCGTGTTGCGCCGCGCCGTCCAGTGGCCGGAGCACAACGCCGACACCTTCCAGGTCCCGGCCCCGCCGGCCGCCTGAAGCCGGCCCGAGGCCGCGCCGCTCGCGGCCCCGTTCGAGACGTTGAGCCCCACCGTGCCGTCCGGTCCGACTTGGCCGGTGACCCGCGCGCCGGACTCCTTCGCGGACGCCGTGCGCACCTGCCCGTCGCGGATCGCGATGGCGGTGGTGTAGCGCGCGTCGCACAGGCCGCTCTCGGTCACGAGATCGACGGCCCAGGTCCCGTTGAAGGCACCCGGTTCTCCGGCGGCTACCGGCGACACGGTCGCGCCAGAGAGGAGGCCGACGAGAACGATCGGGGTGAGCTTCAGCATTCGGGACCTTTCTGTAGATCGGAAGGCGACCACCGGGCACGATGGCAGCGAGATCGGAAGACGAAACCGCGACGAGGCGTCTGACGCAGTGCCACATTGATGAACGGCGGTGGCGGCAAGACGATGACGCCACGCGGATCCGACAGATACGCGTTCGGCCGTCGATCGCGTCGGCGATGATTGGGGGCAGGGCACCTGTTCCTTGCGCGCCCGCCGCATTGATCACGTCTTATAGCATGATGACCGCAAAAACGAAAGTTTTACGGGTTTCACGGGCGGGCGACGCGGCCTGCAGGCGTCGGCGGGCGCCTCCCGGCATCCAGCCCGATGCGGCGCGTTAACGCTTCATCAACCATGCCGCGTCCACGCTGTCCCGAGGAGAGACACCGCCATGAAGCGACGCCCGAGCCGCGACTTCGATGCCCTGAGCCAGGCGCAGATCGCCACCGGGCGGACCGACGCCCGCCGGGTGGACGCGGCGCGGCTGATGTCCGCGCAGGCGCCCAAGCGCATGGCGGACCTTCTCGATGCGATCCAGCACGTGACGGAGGCCGCGACCGGCGAGCGCAGCTTCCTCCACGTCCGCCCGCGTTCGTAACGCCCGCGCGGCCGACCGTCCGCGTGCGCCTCAGAACGCGTCGGCGACGGGCTTGAACGCGCGGACGAGGTCGCCGTCGAGCCGCCCGGCCATTCCGACGAGGATGTCGTAAGCCGGCATGCTCTCCATCCGCGCACGGTAGGGGCGGTGCTCGGTGAGCGCCCCGAAGATGTCGCAGATCGTGACGAGGCGAACCAAGTCCGAGATCTGGCTCCCGACCAGCTTGTCCGGATAGCCCGAGCCGTCGAGCATCTCGTGGTGCGAGTGCGCGACGGCGAGCAGGCTCTCGTCGAACCCGCGGCCGACCAGCATGGCGTGCCCGTGCGCGGGGTGGGTGCGCATCTCGGCCATCTCCACGGCATCGAGCTTGCCCGGCTTGTTCAGGATGGCGGCGTCGATCGCGATCTTGCCGACATCGTGCAACAGGGCCGCCTTCACGAGGTGATGGCGGTCGGCAGCGCCGAGCATCAGGACGCCGCCGAACGCGGCCGCGAGCCCGGCGACCAGCAGGCAATGCCGGTGCGTGGCGTCGTCGAAGCGTCGCACCGCCCGCACCCAGGAGCGGATGCCGCCCTCCTGCAGGGCGGTCTCGATGAGCGTCGTTCCCGCCGCGATCTCGACCGGCGAGAGCGGCCGTCTCGGGACGAAGGTGGTGCACAGGAACCGCTCGGCCCGTTCGCCGTGGCGCCGCATCGCGTCGGACATCGGATCGATCCGGTTCCGCAGCTCCGCCAGGGCGCTGCCGAGGGCGGCCGGGCCGGAGGCGGCGCTCAGCAGGCTGGAGGCGCCGAGCAGCTCGGCGTAGGCGCGGGTCCGCGCACCGTTGTCGTGGAACAGGCAGACGTAGGGCACGTACTGGCCGCGGACGCGCTCGAGCAGCGTGCGCAGGCGCGACAGCGCCTCCGAGGTCAGCGCCTTGACGTCGCTGACGATGAGTTCCGCGGCCGTCGGGCAGGAGGCGTCGTCGTAGAGGTCGAAGACCGTCGAGCGCTCGACGTTCGGGAGGTCCCGTGCCAGCCGCGCCGTTCGATGCGTGTCGTCGCTGATCAGGAGCAATTCGGCCATGACGGCGGTCCACCGGGGAGATCGTGGTCGTTCGGGTCTCGAAAGGCGGGCGCAGGTCGCGAACGCGGCTCACGCCGCAGCCGCCGGGCCTCAGCCGAAGGCGCGGGCGGCCGAGCGGACCTGACGGGTCGCGTCGTCCACCCGCTCGCTCGCCTGGGCGATCAGGTCCATGCCTGAGGCGATCGCCGTGACGCCGTAGGACGCGGTCTGCATGCTACCCGAGATCTCCTGCGTGACCGCGGATTGCTCCTCCACCGCGGCCGCGATCGCGCTCGACACGTCGCTGAGCGTCTGGATCGTGGTCTTGATCGAGGCGATCGCGTCGACGGCGTCGCGGGTCGCGTTCTGCGTCGCGGCGATCTGCGTGCGGATCTGGTCCGTCGCCTTGCCGGTCTGCTCGGCCAGCGCCTTCACCTCGGCCGCGACGACGGCGAAGCCCTTGCCCGCCGCGCCCGCACGCGCGGCCTCGATGGTGGCGTTCAGCGCGAGCAGGTTGGTCTGCGCCGCGATGCCCTGGATGAGCGCGACGACATCGCCGATCTGTGCCGCCTGGCTGCTCAGGCCGGCGACGATCAGGCCCGTGCGCTCGGTCTCCTCGACGGCCTGTCCGGCGATCCGGGCCGCGTGGCTGACCTGCTGGCTGATCTCGCCGACCGAGGCCGAGAGCTCCTCCGCACCGGAGGCGACGGCCTGGATGTCGCCGGAGACGCGCCCCACCGTGGCGGCGGCGTCGGTCGTCTGGCGCGTGACGTCCTCCGTCGCCGTCCCGATCGCGTCGAGGTCGGTGCCGATCGCCCGCTGCGCCTCGGCGCGGCGCTGGCGCTCGTGCACCTGTTCGGTGATGTCGGTGGCGAACTTGACGATCTTGGTCGTGCGGCCCTCCGCATCGGTGACGGGATTGTAGGTCGCCTGGATCCAGACCTCGCGGCCGCCCTTGCCGATCCGGAGGTACTCGGCCGATTGGAATTCGCCGCGCGCGAGCGCCGCCCAGAACGCCTGGTAGGCCGGGCTTACGCGTTCGGCCTCGGTGACGAACATGCGATGGTGCCGGCCCTGCACCTCGTCGAGCCGGTAGCCGACCGCGTCGAGGAAGTTGGGGTTGGCGGTGAGGATCGTGCCGTCGGGTTCGAAGGCGATCACGGCCTGCGAGCGGTGCAGCGCAGCGATCTGGCCTTCCATCTCCAGCGCCGCGAGCTTGTAGGCGGTGATGTCGGTGGCGAACTTCACGACTTTGACGGTCTTGCCGGCCCGGTCGAGCACGGGATTGTACGAGGCCTGGAGCCAGACTTCGCGGCCGCCCTTGGCGATGCGCCGGAAGGCGGCGGAATCCGCCTTGCCCTTCGACAGGCCCTCCCAGAACAGACGATACGCCTCGCTCGTCCGCTCGGACGGCTCGAGGAACAGGCTGTGGTGCCGACCTTGGATCTCGTCGAGGGCGTAGCCCATCGTCGCGAGGAAGTTGGCGTTGGCGGTGATGATCTTGCCGCTGCCGTCGAATTCGATCACGGCCTGCGACTTGTGCAGCAGATCCGACATGACCGAAGTTCGGCGATTCAGAAGACTCAGCATGTCGCTCCCTCGATGGAACATCGACGCCACGACGCGCGGGACCCTTGAAGAGGGGTGGCGGCGGGCTGACTCGGCTTGGGAGGACGATACGTCGAGAGACGTTAAATCTGGTTTATTTTCTTACGAACCCTTGGGTCCGCGACACTCTGGCATCGCTTGCGCACAATTCTTATAGTCCCCGGCATGATCACGATGTCGATTGCGCGGGGCGCCGCCGCAGAGGCGCGTGCGGGGACAGGACCCGTGATCGCGCGACGACGCGGGGCGGCAGGCTCCCGCGCGGACGCTAGACAATTCTGCGTGATGCCGACGACCGTGCAGGCGCGTCTCCCGAAGCCGTCAGGCGCCGGGCGTCGCGTCGCCGTCCCGCATCGCTTCGGCGACGCTCTCGAAGGCCGCCACCACCGCCCGCGCGTTGGCCTGGCGGATGGCGTCGAGGTCGGGGGCTCCGGCGCCGGGAATCTCGATGTCCGACATCTCGGCGCTGAGGCTTTTCCCGAGCGCGCGCACCCGGTCTGGCGGCAGGCCGCTCTGCTCGAACACCAGCACGGCGACCGTCTGGACCAGCACCCGCAGGGCGGAGGCCTCCGCGAGCCGCTCGACCGCTTCCTGATTGATCGCCATCGTCATCCCGTCGCTTGGCCCGAGAGCATTTTCCGTGATCCCCGGATCACGGAAAAATGCACCGACCTGCTGTGTGGTCGCGTTTTCTTCACGCGAGCCGGCATCCACCGCGCTTGAAAACGCTCTGAAAGCCGTCTCGTCGCCGCCCGCCATGCCCGACACGGCGTGCCGCTGGCAACCGCTCAGGCGGCGGTGGGGAGCCAGTCGCAGAAGGCGCGCACCGCCGGGTCTTCGGCCCGGGCCTCCGGCACGTAGGCGTGGTAGCGTCGCGCCGGCAGGGCCGGGCCGGAAAACGGCAGCGTCAGCCGCCCCGCGGCCACGTCGTCGGCGACCAGCCGCTCCGGGCCCATCGCCACGCCGAGGCCGTCGAGGGCGGCCTGCAGCGTCAAGTAGAAATGTTCCAGCGTCACTGAGCGCTGCGGGCGCAGGTTCGGCACGCCCGCGGCCTGCAGCCAGTGCGGCCAGACCTCGGGCAGCGTCGCCGCATGCAGCAGCGTATGCCGCGCCAGGTCCGCCGGCACCCGAAGCGGCAGGCGTCGCAGCAGCGCCGGGCTGCAGACCGGGATGCGCCGCTCGGGCAGGAAGGCGACCGCGGCGTGATCCGGATACGCGTCCGGGCCGCCGCGGATCGCGACGTCGAACGGTTCGGCGAGGTGGGCGAGCGGCACGTTCGAGGTTGTCAGCCGCACCTCGATCGCAGGGTTGGCCCGCTGGAAGGCCGAGAGGCGCGGGATCAGCCAGCGCAGGGTGAAGGTCGCGAGCGCGTTCACGTGCAACACCCGCGTTCGTCCGCGCTCGATCTGCCGAGCGCTGGCGAGGGCCACGCGGTCGAGGGCGGCACCGATCTCGGCGAGGTAGGCGCGCCCGACCTCGGTGAGCACCACGCGGCGGTTGTGGCGCTCGAACAGCGGCGCCCCGAGCCAAGCCCCGAGCCAAGCCTCGAGCGCCTGCACGTGCCGGCTCACCGCACCGTGGGTCACGCGGAGCTCGGCCGCGGCAAGGGTGAAGCTCTGGTGCCGGCCGGCAGCTTCGAAGGCCTTCAACGCATTCAGCGGCGGCAACCGGCGACGCATGCGTGTCAGCTTTCCTCACACGTGCGTCAGCATAAGGCGTTTGTCGGGGGACCGCGAGGACGGCATCGTGCCGGCCATGAACGCCGACAGCCGAACCTCGCCCGCCGAAAGCCTTGCTCCTCCAAGCCTCGCCGACTCAAGCCTCGCCGACTCAAGCCTCGCCGCCCCGCCCGCCGGCTCGGCCTGCGTACGGTGCTGGTTCTGGGCACGTTCGTCGGCGCGGCGGGCTACGCGCTCGCCGGCGCCTCGGGCGGCCTCGTCGTCCTGTGCCTCGCGCTGGCGCTGTCGGGCGCCGGCAGCAGCACGCAGCATCCGCTCGCCTCGGCGGTGATCGCCCGGGCCTACGGCGAGGCCGCCCGCGGGCCGCTCGGCACCTACAACATCGCCGGAGACCTCGGGAAGGCGGCGCTGCCGCCGCTCGTCGGGTTCCTCCTCGCCTATGCCGGCTGGCGACCGGTGCTCTGGCTCGTCGCAGGCCTCGGCGCCGTGGTCGGCCTCGGGGTCGCCGTCCTGCTGCCGCGCGAGCCCGCCGCCCGCGAGGCGGCGCGGGGGGCGGCACAGGCGACCGCGCGGGTGGCTTCGTCTCGCAGCGCGCAGAAAAAGTCCGGGTTCGGGCTGCTCGTGGCGATCGGTATGCTCGACGACGCGGCGCGCCCGGCCTTCCTCGTTTACCTGCCGTTCCTGCTCCAGGCGAAGGGGGCGGCGCTCGCGACGGTGGGCGTCGGGTTCGCACTCGTCGCCGTCGGCGGAGCACTGGGCAAGGCGGCGTTCGGACGCCTCGGGGCCCGCTTCGGGGTGACGCGCAGCGTGATCCTCACCGAGGTGGGGACGGCGGCGGCGATCCTCGCCGTCGTCGCCCTGCCGCTGGCGCCCGCCATCGCGGTGCTGCCGCTGCTCGGCCTGCTGCTCAACGGCACCTCCTCCGTCCTCTACGGCACGGTGCCGGAGCTGGCGCCGGGCGGCCGGGTCGAGCGCGCCTTCGCGATCTTCTACACCTGCACCCTCGGTGGCAGCGCGCTGGCGACGCCGCTGCTCTACGGGCCGCTCGGCGACGCGCTCGGCCCGGGCCGGGCGGCCATGGCTGCCGCTGTCACGGCGTTGGCGGTCGTCCCGCTGATGCTCGCCCTCGCGCCCCGGCTCGCGCCACGGAAGGGCGCCCCCGGATGAGCCCCGTTCGGCGCCGGACCCGGCGCGGGTGATCCGGCATGCGCAGACCAAGCCTGCAGAAGGAGACGAGATGGCGAACGACACGACCATCCGGACCGGCGGCTGCCATTGCGGCGCGGTGCGCTTCGCGGCGACGCTGGGCGCCGGCTTCCGGTCGATCCGCCGTTGCACCTGCTCCTACTGCCGGATGCGCGGCGCCGTCGTCGCGATGGCGGAGGCGGGCGGGGTCGAGATCCTGCAGGGCGCGGCGGCGCTGACGAGCTACCGCTTCCACACCGGGACGGCGCAACACTTCTTCTGCGCGCGCTGCGGGATCTACACCCATCACCAGCGCCGGTCCGACCAAAACCTGTACGCGGTCAACGTCGCCTGCCTCGACGGGGTCAGCCCGTTCGATTTCCCGGAGGTGCCTGTGATGGACGGGATCAACCACACCGGCGACACCGGCACGGCGACCCGGCGCGCGGGCACGCTGCGCTTCGTCCCGGCCGAGGACTGACGCCGCCGGCTCAGCGCCAAGTCAGCGCAGGCCGCGGATCGCCATCTCCTCGGGCGCCTGCTCGGCTTCGTCCTGCCGGGCGAGCACCTCGGCGAGGTCGACCGGGCGATAGTCTTGCGCGTCCACGCCCACGTCGCAGGAGCGGCTGGTGTCGGGCAGGCAGGCATGAGTGTGGCCGTAGAGGTGGCGGGTCTCGCGCCAGAAGCCCGGCCAGGAGCGATGCGGATAGTGCGACAGGAACAGCCTCCGCGACGTGCCGCCGGCGTCGACCACGCTGATGCGGGCGCTGTCCACCGGCGGCTGCGCCCAGGGCAGGTCGAGCACGCGGTTGGTGTCGTGGTTGCCGCGCACCAGCCGCTTCACGCCGTTCAGCCGGCGGAAGATCGCCGCGCAATAGTCTCGGCTGGCCCCGGCGGCGAAGTCGCCGAGGTGCCAGACCTCGTCCTCGACGCCGACGCGGGCGTTCCAGCGGGCGACCAGCGCCTCGTCGTGATCCTCGACCGAGCCGAAGGCGCCGCGCCGGCGCCGGACGAGGTCGGCATCGCCGAAATGCGTGTCGGCCGTGAAGTAGGTCGCCATGGGGTTTCGGACCGGTCCTCGGCCGCCCGGGCCCGTGCGCCCGGCAGAGACCCGAGATGGCGCCCGTCGCCGGCAGCGCCAGCCGACGCGGCATCGGACCGCGCTCCCGCGCCGCGCCTCAGGGCGCGTGACGCGGCGGCGGCTCCTTCTCGAGCCCGAGGAGGCCGGCGAGCTGCCCGCGGGCGCGGCTGACCCGGCTCTTCACCGTGCCGACCTGGCATTGCAGCCGCACCGCGGCCTCCTCGTAGGTGAAGCCCTCGGCGCCGACGAGGAGGAGCGCCTCGCGCTGCGTCGCCGGAAGCGTCTCCATGACCGCGTAGAGGCGTTTGAGGGTGACGACGTCCTCCTGGTCCGGCACCGCGGTCAGCTTGCCGGCCTGGACGCCGTCGGCATCCTCCACCTCGCGCTTGCGCTTGCGGATCTCGGTGTAGAACTGGTTGCGCATGATCGTGAACAGCCACGCCACCAGGTTCGAGCCCGCCTGGAACCGGTGCTGGTTCATCCAGGCCTTCATCAAGGTTTCCTGGACCAGGTCGTCGGTCCGGCTCATGTCGCCGACGAGCGAGAACGCGAAGGTGCGCAGCGCCGGGAGAACGGCCATCAGGTCGTCGCGGAACGCCGTGGTCGGCGTCTCGCCGCGGCTCGCGAGCACGTCCTCGAAGCGGCGCACCAGGGCGCGCAGCGGCTCCGGCAGGGCGTCGCCCGCCGGCAAGGCGAAGTACGCGCGGAGCTCGCCGCCGAGATGGTTGCGGACGACGGCCGCGACGTCGACCGCGCCCAGCTCGGCGTCGAAGGTTTCGTCCCGGCCGTTGGAGATGGCTTGCGTCATGCCGATGGAGCGTCCCAAGGTTCTCACGGTCAAGCTCTTTTGAGCTGGTCTAAGGTAATTGCATATTAAATTCTGAGCCGGTGATGAACGGCCCTTAACCGTAACCGACTCCGACGGAACGTTGCTTTAGCAACGAACCCCTTTGCTCTGGCCTCATCGTGGCCCGGATGGTGAAGGCGGGCAATCGAGGCGGAGCGGGACTTTAGGGTGGGTGCGCGGCACGGGCCGCGCGTGGCTGTCGCAGGTGGGTCTCAAGTCGGAACCGATCCGATCAGGCCCGATTTCATCACGGGCAACCTTCTCGCGCGGGGAAGGTTGAGGTATCTATTCATCATGTCTCGCCGAGTTTCCTATCGCATCCACGACCGGGACGACGGTCTGTTCGACGCAGCCGCCACCGTCGCGCCCGACAAGACGTATCGGCGCGAGGGCTTCGCCTCGCTCGCCGACGCCGAGGAATGGATCGATGGGCTGCGCGTCCTGATGGCCGCGATCGGCGCGCCGGTGGTGCAGGCGCAACCGGAGCCGGGCCTGCGCGATGCCCCTCCCCTTCCGTTCGGCGCGGCGCGCGCGACCGAACCGAAGACGGCCGGCGCCCGGCTGCGGCGCTTCCGCGATGCGATGTCCGCCTCCGAGGACGAGGCGGACTGAACCGCCGACTGCGCGGCGGCCTCCCCACGGAAGAGCCTCCATCCGGCCGGGCAGTACGGCCTTGCCTTCGGAGCCGGGCGAACCAGACTGCGTCGGGCGAGCGCGACCGATCCGGTCCGCGCGAGGAAACCGCCGATGGTCCGAACCCGAACCGGCGCGCGCGTGCTCGTCGACCAGCTCCTGGCGCAGGGCGTCGACCGGCTGACCTGCGTCCCCGGCGAGAGCTACCTCGCCGTCCTCGACGCGCTCTACGACACGGACGTCGATGTGCTGGTCTGCCGGCAGGAGGGAGGGGCCGCGATGATGGCCGAGGCGGCGGGCAAGCTCACCGGCCGGCCGGGCGTCTGCTTCGTCACCCGCGGCCCCGGCGCCGCCAACGCGTCGGCGGGCCTCCACGTGGCGCAGCAGGATTCGACCCCGATGATCCTGTTCGTCGGCCAGGTCGCCCGCGGCATGCGCGACCGCGACGCCTTCCAGGAGATCGACTACCGGGCGATGTTCGGCACGGTGGCCAAGTGGGTCGTCGAGGTCGACGACGCCGCGCGCATCCCAGAGCTCATCGCCCGTGCCTTCCGGGTGGCGATGCAGGGGCGCCCCGGCCCGGTGGTGGTGGCGCTGCCGGAGGACATGCTCGACGACGCCGTCGCCGTCGCGGACGCGGGGTCCGTCGCGCCGGCGGAGCCCGCGCCCCGGCCGGAGGACGTTTTCGCGCTGCGCCGGATGCTCGATGGCGCGCAAAAGCCGGTCGTGCTCGTCGGCGGCTCGCGCTGGAGCGAGGCGGCGCGGGACGACCTCGTCGCCTTCGCCGCGGCCGAGGACCTGCCGGTGGCGACCTCGTTCCGACGCGCCCACCTGTTTCCCGCCGACCATCCGAACTACGCCGGCGAGCTCGGCATCGGCCCGAACCCGGCCCTCGTCGCGCGCATCCGCGAGGCCGACCTGCTGCTGATGGTCGGCGGCCGCCTGTCGGAGATGCCGGCGCAATCCTATCGCCTGCTCGGCATTCCCGATCCCGGCCTGCCGCTGGTCCACGCCCACCCGGATGCGAACGAGCTCGGCCGCGTCTACCAGCCGACGCTGGCGATCCAGTCCGCGCCCGGCCCGCTCCTGGCGGCGCTGCGGGCGTCGCCGCCACCCGTCTCGAACCCACACGGCCGGGCGGCGGCGGCGCATGCGAGCTACCGCGACTGGTCCGAGCGCCCGGCCCCGACGCCTGGCGACTTCCAGTACGGCGAGGCCGTGACGTGGCTGCGCGAACGGCTGCCGCCCGATGCGATCCTGTGCAACGGGGCCGGCAACTTCGCCACCTGGATCCACCGCTACTACCGGTTCCGGCGTTTCCGCACCCAGCTCGCGCCGACCTCGGGCTCGATGGGCTACGGCGTGCCCGCCGCGATCATGGCCAAGCGCATCCGGCCCGAGCGCATCGTGGTCGCGCTCGCGGGCGACGGCGACGTGCTGATGACCGGCCAGGAATTCGCGACCGCCGTGCAGTACGCGATCCCGATCCTCGTCGTGGTGCTCGACAACGGCATGTACGGCACCATCCGCATGCACCAGGAGCGCACATATCCCGGCCGCGTCTCCGGCACGCGGCTGCGCAACCCGGACTTCGCCGCCCTCGCCCGCGCCTATGGCGGCCACGGCGAGCGGGTGGCGCGGACGGAGGAGTTCGCGCCGGCCTTCGAGCGGGCGCTCGCCTCCGGGCTGCCCGCGATGCTGCACTGCCTCGTCGATCCGCAGGCCCTGACGCCGACCCAGACGCTCGACGCGATCCGCGCCGGGGCGGTGGCGCAGGGCAAGGGAGAGCAGAGCAAGGGCGCCGGCAGTTGACGCGTCGTCCGCCTGCGCCCGCATCGTCAGAAGATCGAGATCAGCAGGATGCCGGCCACCATCAGCGCGGCACCGCCGAGCCGTGACGGGCCGGCCTTGACCTGCTTCATGCCGACCCAGCCGAAATGGTCGAGCGCCACCGAGGTCAGCAGGTTGGCGGTGATCAGGAGGCCGTTGAAGGCGCCGGCGCCGACCGTGTCGACGAAGAGCAGGCCGCCGAACACCGCCACCGCACCGGTGATGCCGGCCAACGGCATCCACCAGCGCACGCCCTCGACGTCCTCGCGCTTCGGCAGCGGGGTCGGGCGCACCAGGAACACCAGGGCGAACACGAACACCACCGGCAGGAACGAGACGGTGGCCGCGAGCCAGGGATTCACGAGGGCGCCGCGCAGCTGCGAATTCCAGACGACGCCCACCGCCTGCAGGATGCCGGCGACGACGATGAACGGGTAGAGCAGCTTCGGGTTGAGGCCGTGGCCCTCGTCCTTCTCCCCGCCCTTGTCGGCGGTGGTGCGGGCGATGAACACCACGCCGACCGCCATCAGCAGCCCGCCGAGCCACGGCAGCGGCTTGAAGCCGCCGCCCTGAAGCCCGAACAGGCCGAGCGAATCCATCGCGAGGGAGGCCAGGATGTTGGCCGTCAGCGTGAGGCCGTTGAACGGCCCGGCGCCGACCTTGTCGATGAAGGCGAGGCCCCCGAACACCGCGACCGCGCCGGCGACGCCGCCGAGCGGCGCGTACCAGGGCATCTTGCCCAAGGTCTCGAGGGTCGGCAGCGGGGTCGGCATGATGAAGAACAGCGTCGCGAACACGAACACGATCGGCGCGAACGACACCGTCGCCGCGAGCCACGGGTTCACCAGCCGCCCCCGCAGCTGGGCGTTCATGGAGTTGCCCAGCGCCTGGAGGGCGCCGGCGACCAGGATGAAGGGATAGAGCAGGGCGGCGTTCAAGGGCGGATCTCCGGTCCGAGAGACGGGGTTTTGACGCGAGAGGTCAGACGAGGAGCAGGCCGGCGAGCGCCAGCAGGAGGGCCGGCGGCATCACCAGCAGGCCGAGCTTGAGGAAGCGCCAGAAGCCGACATCCTCGCCCTCGCGCCGGATCGCGGTGAGCCAGAGGATCGTGGCGAGCGAGCCGGTGACCGAGAGGTTCGGCCCGAGGTCGACGCCGATCAGGATCGCGGCGGCGATGGTCTTCGAGACCGCGGCGGCGTGGACGGCGGCCCCGGCGAGCAGCCCCGCCGGCAGGTTGTTGACGAGGTTCGAGCCCACCGCCACGACGACGCCCGAGCCCCAGGCGGTGCCCGCCGGGTCGGCCTGGGCGTAGGCCTTGAGCTGGTCGGCGATCATCTTGAGGACGCCGGACTTCTCCAGCGCCTCGACCAGGACGAACAGGCCGGCCACCAGCGGCAGCACGCTCCACGACACGTCCTTCACCACCGCGACGAAGCCGCCGCGCTTGATCGCGAGGACGACGAGGGTGGTGGCCAGACCCGCGATGAAGGTCGGCAGGCCGAGCTCGATCCCGGCCGCCGACGACCCGATCAGCGCAACCGCGGTGGCGACGATGCCGGCGCCGGCGACCTTGCCGCCGAGCCCGAGCGACGCGGCCTCGACGTCGGTGGCGATCTCCTGGCTCTTCAGGACGCCGTTCTGCGTGACGCGCAGGACGAGATAGGTGGTGACGATCGCCAGCACCGAGGGCAGGCCGAAGGTCTTGAGCCATTCCCCCAGCGGCGGCATGTGGTCGGCGAACACGACGAGGTTGGCCGGGTTCGAGATCGGCAGCACGAAGCTCGCCGCGTTGGCGATGAAGGCGCAGATGAACAGGTAGGGCAGCGGGTTCTCGACCTTCGCCGCCTTGGTGGCGGCGTAGACCGCCGGCGTCAGCACCACGGCGCAGGCGTCGTTCGACAGGAACACCGTCACCACCGTGCCGACGACGTAGACCAGCAGGAACAGCCGCGTGGCCGAGCCCTTGGCCATCCGCACCGCGATCGTCGCGAGCCAGTCGAACAGGCCCTCCTTCCGCGCGATTTCGGCGAGCAGCATCATGCCGACGAGGAACAGGTACACGTCCGTCCCCTTGGCGACGCCGTCGAGCGCATCGTGCCAGGGCAGCAGCCCGAGGACGACGAGGAGGACGGCCCCGAGCACCGCCCAGACCGCCTCCGGCCATCCGAACGGCCGCAGGATCACGCCGAGCGTCGCGGCGCCCGCGATCCCCCAGGTCGCGAGGTTGGGTGTCATGGCCAGTCCAGCGATCACGTCGATAGTCCCCTGGCGCCCCGCAGGGCGCATTGCGTCTCGAAAGCCTGGTGTCAGGCGCTCACCACTTGCGCCCGGCCCGGTTGGGCCCGAGCTGGTCGCCGCGCACGCCCTTCTCGGGCCACGCATCGACTCGCGGCACGTCGCTTCCGGGCTTCGTCGGGATCGAAAGCGCAAGGTCCGGGTCGTCGAAGACGGTGACCGGCTCGATCACGTCGGTGTCGACGAGATCCGGCCCGTGCCCCTTCCAGTCCGGATGGACGGCCTCGACTTGGATCTCGGAGGCCCCCTTCGGCCAGGGAAGCCATGCCTCGTAGACGCGCCCCGTCACGAGGGTCATCAGGTGCCATGCGCCGGTCCCGGCGCGGCAGTGGACGTATTTCGGCGGCACGTCGGACAGCACGACGGCGCGGACCTTGATCCGACCCCGCTTGATCCCCTTCATGCCGGTGTTCCGCTTGGACGTCGGCCGCGTCGCCACGCGCCGGTCGGCGGGGCTGGTGATCAGCACGAACGGCCACGGCCGGTCGAGGGGCTTGAAGCGCCAGCTCGTCACCGGCCCGTCGATCGCCGACACCGCGTAGCCGACCGAGCCGTCCTCGTTCTGCCCGACCGAGCGCGCCGCCGCGTAGAGCGTGCAGCCGTCATGCGCGAGTTCGTTGTAATGGGTGTGGCCCATCTCCACGAGGCGCACGCCCGCCTCCCAGAAGAGCCCTCCGACGTCGGCCCGGTCGTCGGGCTCGCGCAGGTCGTCGGGATAGGCGTGCATGAAGACCGCGACGGGGACCCCGTCCTCGGCCGCCCGCACCAGCGCCTCGCTGAGCCAAAGCGTCTGATGCGGCCCGAGCCGGAAATCGAGGCCGATCCCCTTCCGGCCGTAGCCCGGGCTGACGATATCGACGAACAGGCAGCGGACGCCGCGGATGTCCTCGCACGCGCAGTAATGCGGAATCTCCGCCGTCGGCCATGTCTCGACCGGCGATCCCACCGGCGGCTGGTCGAGCGTCCAGTTGCGCGGCGGTTCCAGCCCGCGCGACGCCACGAGCCCGGCATGGAACGCCTGGAAGTCGTCCATCGCCCCCTGCTGGCGGTCGTGGTCGCCGGGGATCAGACGGACCGGCAGTTGCGGTTGCCGGGCGAGGGCGTCGGCGAGGATCGCGTATTCGCAGGCCCAGCCGTTCTCGGCGAGGTCGCCCGGCAGGTAGACGAAATCGAACAGGTGCCGCGGCGCGATCGCCGCGATCTGATCGAGGATCGCGCGGAAGTCGTCGGCGTTACGGGCGTCGGGCGTCGTGAGGTGAAGGTCGCCGACATGCAGGAACACGAGCGGTTCGGGAGTCGGCGTCCCGCTCGCGGCGTTCGGCGGGGGCTCGTGCGGCATGGGGGCGGTTTCGTCCACGGTCTGTCCGATCAGGCGGTCGCGGGCATCGCGGACGACATGCCGCCGTCCGAGCCGCCCCCGACCGCGGCCTCGTCCCGCGTCTCGGGCATCAGCGTCAGGTAGAGGACGAAGCCGAGACCGGCGGTCGCCGCCAGCGCCAGGAACGCGGCCGAGTAGCCCGCCGAGACGATGATCAGGCCGGCGAAAGTCGCGCTGAACGCGGCGCCGAGCCCCTGCGCGGTCGCCACCGCGCCCTGGGCCGCGTTGAAGCGTCCGCCGCCGCGGGTCAGGTCGGCCACCACCACCGGGAACAGCGCGCCGTAGACGCCGGCGCCGACCCCGTCGAGGAGCTGGACGCCGACGAGCCAGAACGGGTTGTCGGAGAGCGTGTAGAGCACGCCGCGGAGCGCCAGCACGCCGAACGCCGCGAGGAAGATCGGCTTGCGGCCGATCGCGTCGGCCTTGGCGCCGACGAACATCGCCACCGGCACCATCACGCATTGCGCGGCGACAATGCAGATCGCGATCAACGAGGTCGCGTGGTCCTTGCCCGACAGGTGCGTGAGGAGCTGCCCGACCGAGGTCAGCATCGCAGCGTTCGACAGGTGGAACAGCGCGCACAGGCCGGCGAAGAGCAGCAGCGGCTTGTTCTTGAGCAAGGTGGCGAGGCCCGACGGCGCGTTGTCCTTGCCTGCGGCGTCCCGGGCCGCCTCCTGCTCCTTGGTCATGCCGCGGGCGAGGTCGTCGTCGATGGCGTCGGCCGGCACCAGCAGCATCGCGCCGACGGAGCAGACGGCGAGCCCCCCCATCAGCCAGAACACCACGACGGGTCCGAAGAAGTAGGCGAGCCCACCCGCGAGGGCGGCGGAGACGGCGTTGCCGGCATGGTTGAAGCCCTCGTTGCGGCCGATCCGCCGCGAGAACATCTTGGGGCCGACGATCCCGAGGGTAATGGCGGCGAGCGCGGGCGGAAAGATCGCCCCGGCGACGCCCGCCACCGACTGGGTCGCGGCTACGAGGTAGAAGTTGCCGATGAAGGGCAGCGCGAGGCAGCTCGCCGTCACCGCGAGCGCGGCGGCGATCACCACGGCGCGCTTGGCGTTGGTGCCGTCGATGAGCACGCCGGCCGGCGTCTGCGCGATCAGGCCGGCCACGCCGGCGATCGTCATGATCAGGCCGGTGGTCGCCTCGTTCCAGCCCTGGTCGGGCCCGCGCACGGCGATCAGGTAGATCGCGAGATACGGCCCCAGGCCGTCGCGCACGTCGGCGAGGAAGAAGTTGAGGGCGTCGAGCCCGCGCAGGGTCTTCGCCGTCGGCGCCGGGTCGGCCGTGCCGCCCCTCGCCCCCGCTTGTGTCGTGCTCACGCCGTCCCCCCTCGTCTGTCCTGCGGCCGGGCGGATCGCTCCGCTCGGCCGCGTGCTCAAGTCCTCGACCGCGGCGGTGTTCCGCCTCGGTCGACCGATCAGGCCGCCTCGGCCGAGGCGGACTTGGAGTCGGTCTTCAACTCGGTCTTCGCTTGGGTCTTGGGCTTCGGCTCGCGCACCGTGCCGTCGCGGTCGACGTGCAGGCGGACGGCGCGGCCGTCCTTCTCGGCCGGCACCTCGACGTGCTTGGGCTTGCGCTCCGGCTCGCCCGTGACGCGGTAGCCGGCGGCCTCGGCGGCGGCGATCGCGGCGGCGGGGTCGCCCTCCGAATCCGCGTGCTTGTCGGGCCAGGTCACCGCGTGCACCGTGCCGTCGGCGGTGGTGAGCCGCGCGACCTTGATCTCCGAGGGCTTCTTCTCGCCCTCGACGGTCACCGCGTCGCCGACGCGGAGCGCGACGCCCTCGGCGCCCTTCGGCCCGAGGTCGGCGAGGTGGCGTCCGTCGGCGCCCTCGATGGCGAAGCGGTGGCCGAAGACGCCCCAGACGATGCCGGCGGCTTTCATGGTGGTCATGTGTGTCTCGACGGGTTGAGGAACGTTGGGTTCAGCGCGGAGGCGGCGGAGCGTCCGGCGGAGGCGGTGGCGGCGGCCCAGGGTCGATCTCGGTCATCGCCCCGGCGGAGGCGCCGACGGCGTGCGCCTCCATCACCGTGCCGAGGGCGGTGCGCAGGAGGATTCCGCGGACGGTCAGGGATCGCCCGGCCTGGAGCTCGACGCTCCAGCGCTCGGCTTCCCGCGGCGGCATCCGCACCTGCGTGCCGTCCTCCAGCAGGACGCCGTTGATCTCGCCGCGCTTGCCGTGCAGCGCCATGCCGACGCGCCCGCTCACCGTCGTCTCGGCGCGGTCGCGCCGGGGCGGGCCGAGGTCGGCCACTGTCGCCCCGGTGGCGTCGTTGCGGATCAGGCTGCCATCCACCAGCGGCAATGCGCGGGCCTTGAGGCCGTGGATCGTGACGGCGTCCCCCGGGCGCACCGCGAAGACGAGCTGCGCGCTGAGATGGGGCGGCGCCTTCACCTCGGTGCCGTCGGTAAGGATCAGGCCGTCGACGTCGCCTCGCGGCGTCAGCGTATACTGCCGCACTGTCCCGCGAGTCTGAGGCAAGCCGCTCGGATCGAACACCGACTGCGCCGTCGCACCGCCCGATGACGCGGCGAGCGCCAGGATCGCGGACGCGATGAGCGTTTGACCGTGTCGCACGAAGCCTCCCTGTCGCAATGACATCACGGGAGGGCCATGGCACCCTCCGTGCCACGGACAAAAAGCTTACGGATCAGACAGTTGCGCGTGCAACGGTCAAGCTCGACCGTCGGGATTCACGACGGTATCCGTCGGAATATCGGACAGGTCGGTCCCGTCCGGCGGTGCGCCGAGGCCGTAGCGCTCGATCTTGGCGTAGAGCAGCTGTCGCTGGATGCCGAGACGCCGGGCCGCCGCGGTGCGGTTGCCGCCGGCCGCCTCCAGGGCGGCTGCGATCATCGCGGCCTCCAGCCGCGCGACGGCGCCGGGCAGGTCTCCGGAGAGCCAGTCCACCGGCTCGGGCTTGCGGGAGGCGGCGGGCAGGTCGAGGTCCTGCGCGTCGATCGCGTCGCCGCGCACGAGCACGCCGGCGCGCTCGATCACGTTGCGCAGCTCGCGCACGTTGCCCGGCCAGGCATGGCCGAGCAGCCGCGCGGCCGCCGCCGCCGTCAGGCGCTTGCCCCCGAGCCCAGCGCCGGCCAGGAAGTGCTCGGCCAGCGGCAGGATGTCGGCGAGGCGCTCGCGCAGGGGCGGCAGCGCGATCGGCACGACGTTGAGGCGATAGTACAGGTCCTCGCGGAACGTGCCGGCGGCGACCATCCCCGGCAGGTCCCGGTGGGTGGCTGCCACCACGCGCACCGCGACGGCGACCGGGCGGCCGCCCACCGGCGCCACCACCTTGTCCTGGATCACCCGCAGGATCTTGGCCTGCATCTCGCGCGGCATGTCGCCGATCTCGTCGAGGAACAGCGTTCCCCCCTGCGCCTCCCGGAAGGCGCCGGGCCGGTCCGTCACCGCGCCGCTGAAGGCGCCGCGGACGTGGCCGAACAGCTCGCTCTCGAGGAGGTCGCGGGGGATCGCGGCGCAGTTGACCGGGACGAAGGCCCCGGTGCGCCGCCGGGCGTAGGTGTGGAGCGCGCGTGCCACCAGCTCCTTGCCGGTGCCGGTCTCGCCGCGGATCAGGATGGTCGCGTCGCTGTCGGCGGCCAGGCCGATCGTCTTCTGGACCCGCCGCATCCCGGCGCTCGACCCGACGAGGCCGTCGCCGGGGCCGGGCTCGACGGCAGAGCTCGACGGGATCGCCGGCCGTTCGAGCATCGCCGCCAGCACCGCCGCAAGGTCGGCCCGGCCGACGGGCTTCGTCAGGTGGTCGTGCGCGCCGAGGCGCATCGCCTCGATGGTGTTGCCAGCGTTGGCGTAGGCCGTGAGCACGGTGACCGGCGGGGGGCTGTCCTGCGCGCGGATGCGGGCGAGCACCGCCATGCCGTCGAGGTCGCCCGGCATGCGCAGGTCGAGGAGGATCGCGGCCACCCGCGGCTCGGCCGCCAGCCGCGACAGCGCCTCGCGGCCCGACGCCGCCACGAGGGGGCGATGGCCGAGGTCGGCGATGGTCTCGGCCAAGCTCTCGGCCAATGCCGCGTCGTCGTCGACGATCAGGATCAGCGCCATCTCACAGCCATGGCAGGTCGATCTCGAAGGTGGCGCCGACGGTCGATTCCATCAGCCGGACCTCGCCGTCGTGGGCGCGGGCGATCTCGCGCACGATGGCGAGGCCGAGGCCGGTGCCGTCGGGGCGCCCGGTGGCGAAGGGCTCGAACGGCTCGGCCCGAATCGCGGCGGGGACGCCCGGCCCGGTATCCGACACCGTCAGCAGCAGGCGCGCGCCGCCGCCCTCCCCGACCCGGGCGGCGGCGAGCCGGACGAGGCCGCCCTCGGGCACGTGCTGGAGCGCGTTGAGCACGAGGTTGTCCAGCGCCCGGGCGACCTGGCCGGCGTCGATCGAGACCCGGGCGCCGGGCGGCAGCCCGTCGGTCTCGACGGCGAGCCGCACGCTCTGCTCTCGGGCGAGGTCCTCGTGCAGGTGGGCGCTGGCCTCCACGAGGGCGGCGACGTCGGCGGGCGCCCGCACGGGGGGCCGCGTCTGCGTCAGCCCGAGGAGGTCGGCAAGGAGGCCGTCGATGCGCGCGACCTGCTGCAGCACGGTCTCGATGGCGCCGCGGGCGCGGGCCGGGTCGCCGCTCGCCAGGGCGTTCTCGGCCTTGAGGCGCATGGCCGACAGGGGGTTGCGGATCTCGTGGGCGACGCTCGCCGACAGGCGCCCGACCGCAGCGAGCTTTTCCGCCGCCACGGCGCGCCCTTGCGCCTCGCGCAGACGCGCGCTCGCTGCGTTCAACGCATCGACGAGGCGGTCGAGCTCCGGCTCGCCGGTGGGCGCGAGGTCGGGCAGGTCGCCGCGCTCGGAGCGCGGCGCGGCGAGCTGGGCCTTCAGCCGGGCGATGTGGCCGGAAAAGCCGTAGAGGAAGCGGCCGAGGAACAGGGCCGAGCCGAGCACGGTGGCGGCGAGGAAGGCGAAGCCCGCGAGCAGCTGCCGGTAGGCCGGGCCGTGGTCGGTCTGGATCCGCGCCATGGTCCAGGCGGTCGCGCCGGCGATCGGGCCGCGCAGCGGGCAGGCCTGGAGCAACAACGCCTGCGTCCGGCTCGGGCGGCGGAGCGCCGCGGGCCGCTCGGTGCGCAGCGCGTCGGCGTTGATCTGCGCGATGCTCTCGCGCTCGGCCGAGGGCAGGTCGGTCTTGGGCCCGGTGCCCTCGTAGGTCGGGAAGGCGTAGGCGACCGAGCCCTCGGCGGCGGTCCAGACCCCGCCCTCGACGCCGGGCGACCGGGCGAGCGCCACGCTCACCGCGTCGGCGAGGTCGGCGCGAAGGCTGGCGTCGACGATCCGCGTCGAGGCCATCGCGCCGGTGACGAAGGCGGTGCGATCGACGATCTCGCGGCAGGCGCGGGCGACCGCGACCTCGGCCTGGCCGACCTGCACGTCGGCCGACTGACTGTAGAACGCGAACAGCAGGTAGCCGGTGGCCGCGGCGGAGGCGAGGAGCAGCAGCCAGAGCGCGAGCAGCCGCGCCCGCAGCGAGCGCGGGATCACCGGCCGCGCCATCGCCGGCCTTGCTCGAAGCGGATCTCGCGCACCGGGCGTCGTCGCCCCCCTCAACGGCCGGGCGCCACCGCCTCGGATGCTGCCGGTCGTCGCATGTTCCGCCCGGCCGACCAAGCGGACGGAACGCCTTGCGATGTTCGGTCCCCAGCGCGCCGCTCTCGCTTGACCGCCCCGGCGGTTTTCGACAGGGTCCGCGGCGCTGCAATCCGCGGTTCCGGCGAGGGCCGCCGCACTGGACGATCCGCAAAAGCTCCCGATGGCGTCAGGCGACGAGACGGCTCCCGAGACGGCTCCCTGGCCCTTCACGATCTGCCGCGAGGACGAGCCGGTGCCGGCAGCCCTGCGCGGCGCCGTCGCCGGGATCGGCAACTTCGACGGGGTCCATCGCGGGCATCGCGAACTGGTGGCCGCAGTGCGCGGAGCCGCCGCCGAGACCGGCGCGCCCTCGGCGATCCTCACCTTCGAGCCGCATCCGCGCGCCTACTTCGCCCCCGACAAGCCGATGTTCCGCCTCACCGGCGTCGCCGCCCGCGAGATCGTCTTCCGCCGGCTCGGCCTCGACGGGGTGATCGTGCGCCGGTTCGACGCGGGACTCGCCGGCACCGGCGCGCGCGACTTCGTGGAGCGGCTGCTGCGCGACGACCTCGGCCTCACCGGCGTCGTCGTCGGGCACGACTTCCACTTCGGGCGCGGACGCGAGGGCACGCCGGCGACGCTCGCGGCACTCTGCGCCGAGATCGACCTGTCCTGCCGCGTCGTGGCACCGGTGGCGCACGGCGGCGAGGCCGAGCCGGTCTCGTCGAGCGCGATCAGGCGGGCGCTGGCGGAGGGCGACGTGGCCCGTGCCAACGCGCTGCTCGGCTACCGCTGGTTCGTGCTCGCCGCCGTGCGGCACGGCGACAAACGCGGGCGCACGCTGGGTTACCCGACAGCCAACCTCGCCCTCACCGAGTGCGCGCTCGCCCACGGCATCTACGCGGTGCGCGTGCGCTTGCCCGACGGCACGATGCGCGACGGCGTGGCGAGCTACGGTCGCCGCCCGACCTTCGACGACGGCGCGCCGCTCCTGGAAGTGAACCTGTTCGGCTTCTCGGGCGACCTCTACGGGCAGGAGATCGCGGTCGAACTCGTGGGCTTCATCCGCGGCGAGGAGCGGTTCTCGAGCGCCGAGGCGCTGATCGCCCGGATGGACGTCGATTCGGCCGAGGCGCGCACGATGCTCGCCGCCGACCGGACGCCGTCGATGCTCGGCTGAGCCGCCCTCAGGGCGCGGCGGCCAATGCCAGGGCCGCGTGCCGCAAATCCTTCGCGTCGTGGCCGCCGCTGACGGCGTAGGCCGAGTCGCCGGTGGTCCAGGCGAGCGTCGCGCCGTCGCCGGCATCCTCTACATCGGTGGCGAGCCCGGCCGCCTGCACGAGGCCGGACGAGCGGCGCCGGGTCGCGAACAGCGAGACCTCGCCGAGGTCGCCGGCGGCGAACGCCACCTCGATCCCGGTGCCGCTGCGGGCGGGAAACACCTGCACGTCGCGCACGGTCCAGCCGTCCGGCAGGGCGGGGAGCGCGATGCCGGTGGCGGCCGAGAGCCGGTCGCGGTCGTAGGCCGGCGTGCCCTGCGCGCCGATGCGGGCGCGCAGTTGCGCGACCTCGCGCGCCTGCTGCGCGTCGGCGACGAGGGCCGGGTCAACCGGCGAGGCGAAGGTGTCGGGCACGCCGAACTGGCCGACCTCGCTGTGTGCGAGCCATCCGGCGCCAACGAGCACGGCGATCGCCGCCGCCCGCTTGAGGCGCGACGCGAACGAGCTCCAGCGCAGGGACCGGTCGAGGCGGCGGGCGGCGAGGCGCAGCCGGTCGGGCCCCGGGCCCGGCGAGGGGGCGAAGGATTCGCGCAGCGCGTCGCGGTCGTGCATCTCGGCCATCACCCGGGCGGCGACGTCGGGGTGGCCGGCGAGGTACGCCTCCACGTCGAGGCGGCGCATCACGTCGAGCTGCCCGTCGACGAAGGCGATGAGGTCGGTGTCTGCAATCGGGTCGGTCATCGCGCTCGTCCTGTCGTCTCGTTCGTCGTCCTCGACGCGGGGCGCCGCCCTGCCGCCCGTTCGTCTCGTCGCGCCGGGGTGCCTACCGCGTCCGGCGTCGTCCCGTTCCGCGGGGTCAGAAGTCCCCGACGGCGCGACGGAAGTAGGGGGCGTCGCCCGGCCCCTCAGAGCGGCCGTCGCGGGCGACGAGGCGCAGACCCGGCCGCTCCGGCCCGCGCGCACGCGACTCCTCGGCAGCATTTCCGGGAGCTTTCCGCGCCGTGCCCTCCCGCGCGCCGCCCTCGCCCTCCTCGAAGGCGCGCAACGCCGCCCGGCCGCGCCCGAGACGCGACATCAGCGTGCCGATCGGGATGCCGAGAACCGCCGCCGCGTCGGCGTAGGCCATGCCTTCGAGGGTGACGAGGTGCAGGGCGGCGCGCTGCTCCTCGGGGAGCGTCAGGAAGGCGCGGCGGATCTGGGCGAGGCGGACTTGGCCCTCCTGGGCCGGCGGCGCCACCTCCTCGTGCATCTGCACCAGCACGTCGGCGTGGCGGGTCTCGACGCGCTTGCGGCGCTGGTCGTCGATGAAGACGTTGTGCAGCACCGTCATCATCCAGGTGCGCAGGTTGGTGTTCGGCCGGAGGCTGCCTTCCGCCTCCAGCGCGCGGACCAGCGTGTCGTGCACGAGGTCGTCGGCCCGCAGGGTGTCGCGGGTGAGCGAGCGCGCGTAGCGCCGCAGCGGCACCAGCAGGTCGACGATGTCGGGACGCTTGGTCTTGTCGGCGATCATGGAGCGTAAACGGACCCGCGCGCGGCTTTAATCCACCCGCGCAGCGAGAATCCCGTTTGGGACGATCCCGCGCGGGGCGCCTACTGATACGCCTTCTGCAGGTCGAGGGAGCAGTCGCGGCCGATCTTCTCGTAATGCTCGGCGAGCCAGGCCTGCGCGGCGCCGCGGCCCTTGTCGCGCAGGCGCTGGAACACGCGCCAGCGGGCGTCGAGCTTCGAGGCGGCGTTGTAGTCCTCCAGCGCGTCGGTGCCGTCGATGCGGTGGACCAGCACCCGCTGGTACTGGCCCTGGCCGAGCACGCCCTCCTCGATCAGCCCGTCGACGAAGTCGATCGCGCGCAGCTCGCGCATCAGGTTGGCGTTGAAGGTGATCTCGTTCAGCCGGTCCTGGATCTCCTTCTCGGTCCGCGGGGTCTCGCGGCGCTCCACCGGGTTGATCTGCACCAGGACGATGTCGCGGGTCACCGCGCCGCGATGCAGCGGGTAGAGCGGCGGGTTGCCGAGGTAGCCGCCGTCCCAGTAGGGCACGCCGTCGATCTCCACCGCCTGGAACACCGTCGGCAGGCAAGCCGAGGCCATCAGGTGATCGACGGTGAGGCGCTCGCGCTCGAACACCGCGAGCTTGCCGGTCCAGACGTTGGTGGCCGAGACGAAGACGCCGGCGGTGTTTGATTCGCGCAGGCGCTCGAAGTCGACCTGGGCGGCCAGCGCCTTGCGCAGCGGGTTGATGTTGAGCGGGTTCGAGACATAGGGGCTCGGCGTCAGCACCTTCGACCAGAACTCGATCACCGGGTTGCCCTTCAAGGCACCGAACATCCCGTGGAACAGGCTGCGCTGGCCGGGGGAGAAGTCTCCGTCGAGGCTGACCTCGCGCCAGAACCGCTCCAGCCCGGCGCGGGCGCCCTCGGGACCGCCCGCGAGCCAGCCGTCGATCATCACCACGGCGTTCATTGCGCCGGCGCTCGCCCCCGTCACCGCCTCGAAGCCGAGGCGCCCGTCCTCGATCAGCGCGTCGAGGACGCCCCAGGTGAAGGCGCCGTGCGCGCCGCCGCCCTGAAGCGCGAGCGCCACGTTCTTCTCGGCCCGCGGCCCTGCGAGCACGTGGTGCGACGGGTGCGCGGAAGGGCTGTCGGCGATGCCGTCAGAGACCGGCTCGGGCACGGCGGTGGCCGGGTTGTCCGGCTCGGGACGATCGGTGGAGGACTTTGAGGTCAACGTCATCATCGCCTCGACATGGGTTGTTGCACTGCAATATCAACGCACGCACCGCAGCATTTTCCTACGGACGTGGCGGCGGCGCAAGCGCGGCGAACGCCCGACGGTTCCGCGAATCGGCCCTGCCAGAGGCGGGGCGATCGGCGGTGTCGGCATCGCAGGGGCACGCTCGGAATCCGGCGGCGGAGCGCGCGATCCCGTTGGCGGGCAACGCCTTTCCGGGGCACGCGGAGAACGATCGGCCTGAGCTGTGGCGTGCGCGAACTCGACATCGCCGGGCGGATGCGACATGACACGCGCGGTGCAGACATGCAGGGCCGCGGGATTGACGCGGTCGTGCGTCAATCGCAGCTAAACGATCGAGGGCGTAACGCGATCGCATGCTGCGCGCAGCCGCCGGCCGATCGCGCCCCGCGAAACACCAAGGCCTTGAACGAAGGTCCACGATGGAAGCCATGCAAGCCGCCAGCCTCGACCAGAACCCGCTCGCCGCGCAGGTCGCGGGCCTGACCGGACCGGAGATCGCCGGGCCGGCTCCGCGGCACCGCACCGTCGGCGTGCGCGTCGGCGAGGGCGAAGGCGCGGTGATCGTCGGCGGCGGGGCTCCGGTCGTCGTCCAGTCGATGACCAACACCGACACCGCCGACATCGACGCCACGGTGGCGCAGGTCGCCCAGCTGGCGCGGGCCGGCTCGGAGCTGGTCCGCATCACCGTCGACCGCGACGAGGCCGCGGCCGCCGTGCCGAAGGTGCGCGAGCGCCTCGACCGCATCGGCTGCCACGTGCCGCTGGTAGGCGACTTCCACTACATCGGCCACAAGCTCCTCTCCGACCATCCGGCCTGCGCCGAGGCGCTGGCGAAGTACCGGATCAACCCGGGCAACGTCGGCTTCAAGGAGAAGAAGGACGTCCAGTTCTCGACGATCATCGAGCAGGCGATCCGCTACGGGAAGACCGTGCGCATCGGCGCGAATTGGGGCTCGCTCGACGAAGCGCTGCTCACCCACCTGATGGACGAGAACGCGAGGCTTCCCCGGCCGATCGACGCCCGCGCCGTGATGCGCGAGGCGATGGTTCAGTCGGCGCTCTCCTCGGCGGAGCGCGCGGTGGAGCTGGGCCTGCCGAAGGACCGCATCATCCTCTCCGCCAAGGTCTCGGCGGTGCAGGACCTGATTGCGGTCTACCGCGAGGTCGCCCGCCGCTCGGACTACGCGATCCACCTCGGCCTCACCGAGGCCGGCATGGGCTCGAAGGGCTTGGTCGCGGCGTCGGCCGCCATCGGCGTGCTGCTGCAGGAAGGCATCGGCGACACGATCCGTTACTCGCTGACGCCCGAGCCCGGCGGCGACCGCACCGTCGAGGTGAAGGCCAGCCAGGAATTGCTGCAGACCATGGGCTTCCGCACCTTCGTGCCGATGGTCGCGGCCTGCCCCGGCTGCGGCCGCACCACCTCGACCACGTTCCAGGAACTCGCCCGCGACATCCAGAACTGGATCGTCACCTCGATGCCGGAGTGGAAGAAGACCTATCCGGGCGTCGAGGGCCTGAACGTCGCGGTGATGGGCTGCATCGTCAACGGACCCGGCGAATCGAAGCACGCCGACATCGGCATCTCGCTGCCGGGCACCGGCGAGACCCCGACTGCGCCTGTCTTCATCGACGGCAAGAAGGCGATGACGCTCCGCGGCGCGACGCTGGCCAAGGACTTCGAGACGGTGGTGATCGACTACATCGAGCGCCGCTTCGGCCAGGGCGCGCGCAACGCCGCGGAGTAGGACGACCCGATTGTAAAGCGTAACGCGCGCGCTCTTCCCTCCCCCCTCTGCGGGGGAGGGTAGACCTCGCGTCAGCGAGGGTCGGGAGAGGGGAGTGACCTTTCCGGACAACACGCTCCCCTCTCCAGACCCGCTGCGCGGGCCACCCTCCCCCGCAGAGGGGGGAAGGAAGAGCGGCTTGGGAACCGCCCTGTTCCCGCTCGGGCGCCGGCGTGATAGCAGGGCCTCGAAGGCCCCGTGAGCGGCGGGCCCCGCGACCGCGCGGGTTCATTTCACGCACGCGGTCGCATCCTCCGGTGGGACCTTCGATGCGTCACACCGCGAAACGCCGCGCAGGCCTGAGCCTCGAACGCACCCGATGACACACCCTGCCACACCGAGCGGTCCTGCCGCTCAGCCCGGCGCCGTGCCGGACAAACCCGCGGCGGCCGCGACTGGGGCCGCGAGCCTGCCGGCCGGCACCCTCGATCCCGTCGAGGGGCAGAGCCAGGGCCATGCCGCCCCGGGGCTGTGGACGCTGGCGGTCGGCTCGGTCGGCGTGGTCTACGGCGACATCGGCACCAGCCCGCTCTACGCCTTCCGCGAGGCGCTGGTGCCGGCCCGCTACGACAACATCCTGCTGCCCGAGGAGGTGCTCGGCACCGCCTCGCTGATCCTGTGGGCGCTGTTCCTGATCGTGACGGTGAAGTACGTCGCGATCCTGCTGCGCATGGACAACAACGGCGAGGGCGGCATCCTCTCGCTGATGGCGCTGGCGCGGAAGGCGCTCGGCGGATCGCGGATCGTGTTCGCCCTCGGCCTGCTCGGCGCGGCCCTGTTCTACGGCGACGCGGTGATCACCCCGGCGATCTCGGTGCTCTCGGCGGTGGAGGGTTTGAAGCTCGTCACGCCGGCCTTCGAGGGCTCGGTGCTGCCGATCACCGTGGCGATCATCCTGGCGCTGTTCCTCGTGCAGAGTCGCGGCACCAGCAAGGTCGCCGCCTTCTTCGGCCCGGTGATGGTGGTGTGGTTCGCGGCCCTGGCGTTGGCGGCCGTGCCGCACATCGTCGGAAACCTCGCGGTCTTCAAGGCGCTGAACCCGTGGTACGCCGTGCACTACCTGCTCGGCCACGGCACCGGCGCGCTCGTGGCGCTGGGCGCGGTGTTCCTGGCCGTCACCGGCGCGGAGGCGCTGTTCGCCGACCTCGGGCATTTCGGACGGCGTCCGATCCAGATCGCCTGGATCGGCCTGGTCTTCCCGTCGCTGGCGCTGAACTATCTCGGCCAGGCGGCCCTGGTGCTGGAGAAGCCCGACACCACGGACCCCTTCTTCCAGCTGTTTCCCGAATGGGCGCTGCTGCCGATGGTGATCCTCGCGACGCTGGCCACCGTCACCGCGAGCCAAGCGGTGATCACCGGGGCGTTCTCGCTGTCCCGGCAGGCGATCCAGCTCGGGCTGCTGCCGCGGCTTGAGATCCGCCACACCTCCGAGTCGCATTCGGGGCAGATCTTCCTGCCGCAGATCAACGTGCTGCTGATGGTCGGCGTCGTGGTGCTGGCGGTGGTGTTCCGCTCGTCCTCGGCCCTGGCCTCCGCCTACGGCATCGCGGTCACCGGTACGATGCTGCTCACCGCGAGCATGACCTTCCTCGTGGTCTGGCGGCTGTGGCGCTGGTCGCCGGTGGCAGCCGCCGCCCTGATGCTGCCGTTCATCGTCATCGAGTTCCTGTTCCTGCTCTCGAACCTGCTCAAGGTGCTGGAAGGCGGCTACGTGCCGCTGCTGCTGGCCGCAGGGCTGATCGTGCTGATGTGGACCTGGGTGCGGGGCGTCACGATCCTGTTCAACAAGACCCGCAAGACCGACGTGCCGATCCTCGAACTCGTCGGCATGCTGGAGAAGAGCCCGCCGCACCACGTGCGCGGCACCGCGGTGTTCCTCACCAGCGACCCCGAGATCGCGCCGGCGGCGCTGCTGCACAACCTCAAGCACAACAAGGTGCTGCACGAGAAGAACGTCATCCTCACGGTCGAGACCGTCGACACCCCCCGCGCCAACGGACCGGACCGGGTGCGGCTCGAGCCGATCGGGCCGGGCTTCTTCAAGGTCGTGATGAAGTTCGGCTACATGGAGACGCCGAACATCCCCAAGACCCTCGTGCTGTTGCGCAAGCAGGGCTTCAAGTTCGACATCATGGCGACGTCGTTCTTCCTGTCGCGCCGCTCGATCCGCCCCGCCGCCCATTCCGGGATGCCGCTGTGGCAGGACCGGATCTTCATCACCCTGGCCAAGAACGCCAACGACGCGACGGACTTCTTCCAGATCCCGACGGGCCGGGTCGTGGAGGTCGGGACGCAGGTCACGGTCTGAGGCTTGGTGCCATCCGACGCTTGCCGGTCAGAGCGAGGCTTGCCGGTCGGAGCGAGGCTGCCGTCAGAGCGAGGCTGCCGTCAGAGCGAGGCTGCCGTCAGAGCGAGGCTGCCGTCAGAGAAGGTCGGTCGGCACGCCCAGAGCCACGCCGGCTTCCGCCAGGCGCTTGTCGAGCGTGGCGAGAACCAGGCCTTCGTCCATGACGATCGCGAGGTGCAAGGCATCGCCCGCTCGTAGGCCCAGCCGCGCCTGATCGGCGAATCGCGCTGCGGATCGAAACGTCGCTCCGGTCACAGGCAACATTCGGAACGAGGCGGACGAAAGCTGTGCGAAAGCGGCAAGCGCCACGGATCGCCGCACTCCATCGATTGCGCCTGTTCGGACCTTGATCGAAAGCGCTGCCGAGAATTCCGTTGCGACCCAAGCACTGATGGCAAGGTCGTCGGCCCTCTGGGCGGCGAGCCATTCTTGCATCCGTCCCGTGTTCGCTTCGGTAGTCAGCGCTGCAACCAGGACGGACGTATCGAGATAGGGCATCAATAGCGCTCGTCGTCGCGCATCGCCCGAATGAAGTCTGCTGCACCTTCGTCTTGGAACGGCATCTGTGCCGTGACCGCTCTCAGGGCGTCGAGATCGACCTTCCGCTTCGGTTCCGACACGGCGCTCAGCCGCACGACTTCTCGTCCGCGGCGGGTGATGGTGACGGCTTCACCTGCGATGACCCTATCGACGAGGGCGCTGAGATGCGCCTTCGCTTCGGCAAGGCTGACCGTCGCCATAGAAACCTCCACCCACCTTCATGACTATTCAGATAGTCATTTAGTCCAAGAGCCGCATGGCGACAATCTTCCAGACGATCTCAAAGCCCGATTCCCATCGCGTGCGCCACCGCACACGGCATGCCCCCGGCGCCGGGCTCGCGTCGCGTGCGGTCGTTTGCCCGCGTTGCACCGCGGAGCGGGCATGCCGTAAATTGGATTCATTCTGAGAACGACGTGCGGACCCGGGGGGCGTCGCGGTTCGGCGGGCCTTGCATCCCACCCGAGCCGTCGAGCCCTCCCGACGCGATCCGCGTTCAGACAGGACCTTTGCGAATGATCAAACTGACGGTGAACGGAGCGCCACGCAGCTTCGACGGCGATCCCGACATGCCGCTGCTCTGGTACCTGCGCGACGAGCTCGGGCTGGTCGGCACAAAGTTCGGCTGCGGCCAGTCGCTGTGCGGCGCCTGCACGATCCACCTCGGCGGCACCGCCACCCGGTCCTGCACCACCCCGATCTCGGCCGCGGCCGACCAGGCGGTGACCACCATCGAAGGGCTCTCGCCCGACGGCAACCATCCGGTGCAGGTGGCCTGGCGCGACCTCAACGTGGCGCAGTGCGGCTACTGCCAGTGCGGCCAGATCATGCAGGCGGCCTCGCTGCTGAAGGACACGCCCAAGCCCACCGACGCGCAGATCGACGAGCAGATGAGCGGCAACATCTGCCGCTGCGGCACCTACCCGCGCATCCGCGCCGCGATCCACCAGGCCGCCGGCCAGGCGCCCGCCACCAAGGGAGAGCGCCTGTGATCCACGACGCCAAGATGATGGCCGAGCTTGCGGCCGAGACGCCGACCCGGACGCCGCTGATCGCCAACGTCAGCCGCCGCACCATCCTCGGTGGCCTGGGCGCCTTCGTGCTCGCGGTGAACCTGCGCGGCACGGCCAAGGCCGAGGCCGCCAAGGACGAGCCGCCGAAGTTCGGCGCCGACGGCATGCCGCACGGCTGGCGCGACGACCCGAAGATCTTCGTGGCGATCGCCGCCGACGGCCGTGTGACCGTGACCAACCACCGCTCCGACATGGGCCAAGGCGTGCGCACCTCGGTGGCCTTCGTGGTCGCCGACGAGCTCGAGGCCGACTGGTCGAAGGTCGGCGTGGTCCAGGCCTGGGGCGACGAGGAGCGCTTCGGCAACCAGGACACCGACGGCTCGCGGAGCCTGCGCCACTTCTTCCAGCATTTCCGCCATGCGGGCGCCGCGGCCCGGCTCATGCTGATCCAGGCGGCCGCCAAGCAGTGGAACGTGCCGGCCTCCGAGGTCACGGCCGAGAACCACGTGCTGGCGCACGCCAAGTCGAAGCGTACGCTCGGCTACGGCGAGGTCGCGGCCGCCGCGGCGGAGCTGCCGGTGCCGGCCCGCGAGAGCGTGGTGCTGAAGGACCCCAAGGCCTTCCGCTACATCGGCAAGGGCCAGATCGGCATCATCGACAACCGCGACATCACCACCGGCAAGGCCGTCTACGGCCTCGACACGAAGCGCGAGGGCATGCTGTACGCCCTGGTCGCGCGCCCGGCCGTCTACGGCGGCAAGGTCGTCTCGTACGACGACACCGAGACCAAGAAGGTCCCCGGTGTCGTGAAGGTGTTCAAGATCGACGGCGGGGCGATCCCGTCCGAGTTCATGCCGCTCGGCGGCGTCGCCGTGGTGGCCAAGAACACCTGGGCGGCGATGAAGGGCCGCGAGGCCCTGAAGATCGTCTGGGACGACGGCCCGAACGCCGGCTACGACACCGACGCGTTCCGCACCGAGCTCGAGAAGGCGTCGCGCGCACCCGGCAAGGTCGTGCGCAACCAGGGCGACGTCGACGGGGCGATGGCCAAGGCCAAGACGAAGCTCACGGCCGACTACTTCGTGCCCCACCTCGTCCAGGCTCCGATGGAGCCGCCGGCCGCCGTGGTGCAGGTGAAGGACGGCGCGTGCGAGGCCTGGGCCTGCACGCAGGGTCCGCAGGCCGCCCACGACCGGCTGGTCAAGGCGCTCGGCCTGCCCGCCGACAAGGTGCGGGTGAACGTGACGCTGCTGGGCGGCGGCTTCGGCCGCAAGTCCAAGCCCGACTACGTGGTCGAGGCGGCGCTCTGCTCGCGCGAGGTCGGAGGCGCGCCGGTGAAGCTCACCTGGACCCGCGAGGACGACATCCACCACGGCTACTACCACACCATCTCGGCCGAGCACCTCGAGGCGGGCCTCGACGACAAGGGCATGCCGGTGGCCTGGCTCCACCGCTCGGCGGCGCCGACGATCGGCTCGATCTTCGCGCCCGACCCGAAGCACGAGCTGCCGTTCGAACTTGGGATGGGCCTGGTCAACACGCCGTTCGCGGTGCCGAACATCCGGCTGGAGAACCCGGAGGCGGCCGCCCACGTCCGGATCGGCTGGTTCCGCTCAGTCTCGAACATCCCGCACGCCTTCGCGATCCAGTCGTTCGTGGCGGAGCTGGCGCACGCTGCGGGACGCGACGCGAAGGACTACCTGCTCGATCTGATCGGGCCGGCGCGCAAGATCGATCCGACGACGATCGGCGACGTGTGGAATCACGGCGAGGACCCCAAGCTCTACCCGATCGACACCGGGCGCCTGCGCCGGGTGATCGAGACCGCCGCCGGCGGTGCCGGCTGGGGCCGCAAGCTGGAGAAGGGCCGGGGCCTCGGGCTCGCGGGTCACTACAGCTTCGTCACCCACACCGCGGTCGCGGCCGAGGTCGAGGTCGACCCGAAGGGCGGTGTGAAGGTGGTGGCCGTCGACATCGCGATCGATTGCGGGCCTCAGGTCAACCCGGAGCGCATCCGCTCGCAGATGGAAGGCGCCGTGGTGATGGGGATGGGCCTCGCGCTCACCTCCGAGATCACCTTCAAGAACGGCCGGGCGCAACAGAACAACTTCGACGGCTACGAGATCATTCGGATCGACGCCGCCCCGAAGGTGATCCGCGTGCACCTCGTCAACTCGGGCACCTGGGACGGCCCGCTCGGCGGCGTCGGGGAGCCCGGCGTTCCACCGGTGGCGCCGGCCATCGCCAACGCGGTGTTCGCCGCCACCGGGCGCCGCGTGCGCCAGCTACCGATCCGCGACCAGCTCAGCGCCTGAGCCGGCGGACCCGCGCCGCCCGACGGCGCGGTGACGGATTGGACGACCGAGGGGCCCCTCTTCAACCGGAAGAGCGGGCCCTTCGGCGTTCTTGCGACGGCGCGTCGCCTGCGAAGCGCGTTTTCAAGGCGTCATCTGTCGTAAGGGCCGCCTTTCAGGGGAGCCTTGCCGGCGGATGCCGCGTTTCCGTCGGCAAGCCGTTCGGCTCCCCCGTTCGGCTCGAAGACACCGGAGATTCCATTCGATGACGCGTCTCGCGTACCTCGCCGCCCTGCTCGCGGCGCCCGCCCTGATCGCATCCGCCTCGGCCTCGCCCTGTTCCGAGCGGATCGACGGCCTCGACAAGCGGGTGAAGGCGGAGGCGACGGCCGCGATCTCGGCTTCGACCAGCGGCCAGGGTGCCGCCGCCAAGCGCGGCGGCGAGGGCGTGACCGGCACGGAGGGGACCGCCCCCGGCCAGTCGCCGCAGGCCCCCCCGGAGAAGTCGGCCGAGGCCGGCAAGGGCGCCGACGCCGCCCAGCAGGCCAAGGTCGCCCTCGACGAGGCCCGCACCGCCGACGCCAAGGGCGACGCCAAGGCCTGCGACGCCGCGGTGACGCGCGCCGAGGGCCAGCTCAAGTCGGCTCCGTAGGCGTATCGCGTTCACGAACGTCGGACGCTGCACCGACAAAGGTCAGTGGATCGACGGGACTGCCGCAGATGGATCCGGCTCAAGTTGCGGGTATGGCGCGGGTCCCCGCTCCCCACACGCGGGGAGAGGTCCGGCTGCACCAAGTCGTGCAGCCGGGGAGCGGAGGCGAAGCCGAAGCGACGGTGAGGGGGCGCGTACGGATGTGGTTCCTCCGTGGCAGCCCCCTCACCTTCGGCTGCCGCCTCGCTTTGCCGACGACGAGGTCGGCAAAGCCCTCTCCCCGCAGGCGGGGCGAGGGGATGCGCGCACATCGAACTGCCACAAGCAGGGATGTGTGAGTCCTATGCCCCATCCGGGAGGAAGGGCGGGTGGCGCGCAGCCTGTGTGCGACTGTGCGTAAGGTGCGGGGCGCTGCACGAAGGTTAGAGCCTGCGAGCGCGCAGGGAGCACCGAGCGTGGTGCATGGCCGGGGGGCGGAGAGCGCGTCCTCGCCCCGCGGGGGCGTCGTCAGGCGATCGCGTCGAAGGTGATGCGGGCGGCGGTGGCGCCGAGGGCGTGCGCGTTGCCGTTGAGGCCGGCGCAGAGGTCGTCGATCTCGGCGACGTCGAGGGCGTCGCCGGTCTCGGCGGCGATCGCGTCGATGAGATGGTCCTGCCGGGGATCGAACGGGTGACCCTGCATCCGGTAGAACTGGTAGTAGCGCAGGGCCGCCAGGACCGTGTCGCGCTCGCGGGCCGTGACCGTGAAGTTCTGCATGGGTTGTTGGCTCCCGTGTGGCTTCATCGAACGCCGGTGCGCGCCGCGGCGACCGCACCAAGCTTGTCCATTGTACCCACAGCGTCGTGAGCGTCCATGTCTTGACAGCGCGATCCAGCGTGATTCGCCGAAGAAAGTCCGATTGCGCGCAAGCTGGACTTGAGTTTCCGAAAGCAATTCGCGTGGTTTTTCAGTGCGCTGCTGAATCGCCCGGCGTTATTCTGCCTAGTTTTCTGGCCCGATGCATCGGATCACGAGACGAGGGCGGCGAAGTAGGCCGGCACCGTCTCGCTCGCCGGGCCGTAGCGGGCCTCGTCGAACGCGTCCGTGTTGTCGGACGGCTCGGCGTTGAGCTCGCAGGTCGGGATGCCCTGCGCTCGCGCGTGCCGCACATAGCCGGCCGCCGGGTAGACGGCGCCCGAGGTGCCGATCGCGACGAACAGGTCGGCGGTCGAGAGCGCCGCCTGGATCGCGTCGAGGTGGTGGGGCATCTCGCCGAACCAGACCACGTCGGGCCGCGACGTGCCGACGGCGCCGCAGAGCGGGCAGGCGTCGGCGACGTGGAGGTCGCCGGGGCAGGCGAACGTGCCGCCGCAGGCCGTGCAGCGGCCCTTCAGGAGTTCGCCGTGCATGTGCACGACGGTGCGCGAGCCCGCCCGCTCGTGCAGGTCGTCGACGTTCTGGGTGCACAGGAACAGCCGCCCGCCGCGCTCGCCCAACGCCGCCTCGGCCCGGGCCAGCGCGACGTGGGCCGGGTTCGGCGCGGCCGCGACCACCCCGCGCCGGCGCAGGTTGTAGAAGTCGATGACGGTGTCGGGGTCGGCTGCGAAGGCCTCGGGCGTCGCGAGCCGCATCGGATCGAACCGCGCCCACATCCCGCCACGGTCCCGGAACGTGCCGAGCCCGCTCTCGGCCGACACCCCGGCTCCGGTGAGGACGAAGACGTTCTTCGGAGGCTTGCGTTCGAACATGGGCGCGAGATTACACCCGTCCGACCCGAACCTCACCTCGGAACCTCAGCGCTGGTGCGCGGCGGGCCGGCCGCGCGCGGCGAGGCTCGGCGGAGGCCACCCGACGGCACCGCCTTCAGGGCGATGCCGTCCCGGCGGACAAGCCGGGCTATAACGCGCCGATGCGCTTCCTTAGCCGCCTCCTCCTCGGCTTCCTCGCCCTGCTCCTCGCGATCCCGGCCGGGGCCGCGATCCTGCTAGGCGCCCTCGTGCTCGATCCGGTTGCCAGCGTCTGGCTGACGCAAGGAGCGCTGGCCGGGCTTCATGCCGGCCTGTCGGACCTCGCCGCCGGCCTGCCGCCGGAGGGCGTCGCGCTCATCGTCGCGGGGCTGGCGAAGGCGTCCTTCGTGCTGCTGGCGGTGCCGCCCGCCCTCGTCGCGCTCGTCGGCGAGACCCTGCGGTGGCGCGGCCTCCTCTGGTACGGCGCCGGCTGCGGCCTCGTCACCGCCGCCTTGCCCTGGCTCGTGCGCGGGGCCGTGCGCCCCTGCGTCGCGGCGCTGGCGGCGGAGGCGCGCGTCACCGCGATCCTGTTCCTGGCCGGTGCCGGCGCCGGGCTCGTCTACTGGCTGATCGCGGGGCGAAGCGCCGGACGGCCGGCGTAAACGTCCCAAGACGGGCCTCGCGGAACCCGCCGCCGGGGCGAAGCGCCGGCGCCTGCCGCGTGGCCGCGGCTGTGCTATCCACGGTGGCATGAGATCGACCCGCGCCGTCCTGCTCGCGCTCGCCGGTCCCCCCTCCGCGCAGAGCCCTGCGCCGCCGATCCCCTCCGACGACACGCGGATGCTGCCGGTTCTGGCGGCGCACGGCATGGTCGCGAGTCAGGAGGCCCAGGCGACGCGCGTCGGCGTCGAGATCCTCCGGCGCGGCGGCAACGCGGTCGACGCCGCGGTCGCGGTCGGCTTCGCGCTGGCGGTGACCCTGCCGCAGGCGGGCAACCTCGGCGGCGGCGGGTTCATGATGGTGCACCTGGCCGACCGGCACGAGACCGTGGCGATCGACTACCGCGAGACCGCGCCGAGGGCCGCCACCGCCGACATGTTCCTGGCGCCCGGCGGCGAGCCGGACCGGGACGCCTCGCGGCGCGGCGGAAAGGCCGTCGGCGTACCGGGCACGGTGCGGGGGCTGGCGGAGGCGCACCGCCTCTACGGATCGGGCACGCTGTCGCTCGCCGAGCTGATCGCGCCGGCCGAGGCGCTGGCCCGCGGCGGCATCCCGGTCGCGGGCGGCCTCGCCGATTCCCTGCCGCGCTCGGCCGGCCTCCTCGGGCGCTGGCCCTCGACCCGGAAGATCTTCTTTCGCGTCGACGCCCCCCTGCCCCGGGGCGAAAGCCTGGTGCAGGCGGACCTCGCGGGCACGCTGCGCGCCATCGCCGAAGGCGGGCCGGACGCGTTCTACGCCGGCCCAGTCGCCGCGCGGATCGCGGCGGCCGTGCGCGAGGCCGGCGGCCTGATGACGGAGGCGGACCTCTCCGCCTACCGCCCGGTGATCCGCCAGCCGGTGCGCGGCAGCTACCGCGGCTACGAGGTGGTCTCGATGCCGCCGCCCTCCTCGGGGGGCGTCCACCTGATCGAAATCCTGAACATCCTCGAGGGCTTCGACCTCGCCGCGATGGGCGCGGGCAGCGCCGCCGCGATCCACACCCTGGCCGAGGCGATGAAGCCGGCCTACGCCGACCGCGCCACCTGGCTCGGCGACCCGGACCGGGTCCGCGTGCCGGTGCAGGGCCTCACCGCGAAACCCTACGCGGCGACGCTGCGCCGGGCGATCGACCCGGACCGGGCGCGGCCCGCCGACAGCATCGCGGCCGGCGACCCTCCGCCGCCGGAGCCCGACCAGACCACGCATGACTCGGTGGTGGACGCGGCCGGCAACGCGGTCGCCAACACCTGCACCCTGAACTTCTCCTACGGGGTCGGGCTGGTGGCCGAGGGCACGGGCGTGCTGCTCGACAACGAGATGGACGACTTCTCCGCCAAGGCCGGCACCCAGAACCCCTACGGCCTCGTCGGCGGCGACGCCAACGCGGTGGCGCCGGGCGCCCGCCCGCTCTCCTCGATGACGCCGACCTTCCTGTTCCGGGATGGGCAGCTCACTCTCGTCACCGGCAGCCCCGGCGGCAGCCGCATCATCACCACGGTGCTCGCGGTGATCGTCAACCTGGTCGACTTCCGCATGAACCTCGCGGAGGCCGTCGCCGCGCCACGCATCCACCACCAATGGAAACCGGACGTGCTGCGCGTCGAGCAGGGTCTCTCGCCCGACACCCTCGCCCTGCTGCGGGCGCGGGGCCACGACGTTAGGGTGGGGGCGAACTCGGGCTCGGCCAACTCGATCCTGCGCAGCGGCGGCCTGCTCGCGGGAGCGGCCGACCCGCGCCAGCGCGACACGCTGGCCGAGGAGTATTGATGTGAGGCCTGAGTATTGAGGCAGGACCCAAGACAACCTGAGGCGTCACGCCCGAGCGCCCTTGGCCCCGGCCGCGCCTGCGCGTTAAAGGGGGATCGTCACAGAAGGTCCCGATGCTCGCCGTCCGCTCCCTCGCGTTCAACCTCTGCTTCTACGCCGCCACCACGCTGATCGCGTTCGGCGGGCTGCCGACGCTGGTCTCGGGGCGGGCGGTGATGCGGCTGGCGCGGCTGTGGGGGCGGGTGACGCTGTGGCTGCTGCGCGTGGTCGCCGGCACGCGGGTCGAGTTCCGCGGGCTGGAGAACATCCCGGCCGGCGCGATGCTCGTCGGCGCCAAGCACCAGTCGGCGCTGGAGACCCTGGCCCTGTGCACGGTGTTTCCCGAATTCGCCTACGTGCTGAAGCGCGAGCTGCTGTTCATCCCGCTGATCGGCTGGTTCCTGTCGCGCAGCGGCATGGTGGCGATCGACCGGTCGAAGGGCGCGCGCGCCATGAGCCTGATGAACGCGGCTGCGGCGGATGCGATCGCGCAGGGGCGCCAGCTCATCGTCTTCCCCGAGGGCACCCGGACGGCGCCGGGCGCCGACCCGGCCTACAAGCAGGGCCTGTCCCACCTCTACGCGGCGCTCTCCGTGCCGTGCCTGCCGGTGGCGCTGAACACCGGCCTGTACTGGCCGCGCCGCAGCTTCGTCCGCCGCCCCGGCACCACGGTGATCGAGTTCCTGCCGCCGATCCAGCCGGGCCTGGCGCGCGCGGACTTCCTCGACCTCGTCCAGGATCGCATCGAGACTGCCTCGAACGCGCTGCTCGCCGCCGGACGCGCCGACCTTGGACAGGCCGGCCGAACGGCTCCCGAGCCACAGCGCGAGACCTCGCGCCCGGCCTGATGTCGGACGCCGATTCCTGCGTCCACGGCACCACCGGGACATTGTGAAACGCCCTTTGAATTCCCATTTTGTTCTCACGAGACGAATCGCTTGACGGGCGCTCGGCGCCCGATCTAGGTTGGAACAAATGGCGAACAAAAGAGCCCTGTCCTGGTCTGCGGCCCTCCGCGACCTGACGGACGAGCGGACACGGAGACGGGACGTGCGGGAAGAGCGCTTGAGGACCACCGCCGGCCTTCGCGGCACCCCGGCCCTGGCGCTCAGCGCTTGGCGCGGGCGTTCGGGACGGCGCTACGTGGTCGGCGTGCATGACCTCAGCGCGCCCGAGCTCGACGAGATGGGCGAGGCGGTGGTGATCGCCGTCCGCCGCGATCCCGCGGGCATCGCCGAGCTAGTGTCGGTGTCGTCCTCCGGTGAAAGCCCGCGCGAGCGCCTGCATCGCACCTGGCTCGCCCGCGCCCGCAAGGGCGGCGCGACGGAGATGCACGTGCACCGGCTCGCCGAAGGCGAGGCCGAGCGCAAGGCGATCGTCGACGACCTCTCGATGGAGAGCGCGGACCCCGCGCACGCCTGAAACACCTCCACTCGATCGGGCCGGCCGGTGCATCCGGCAGGCGCACCCGCGATCGAGCGAAGGCCGTATCCGCGGTCCGGTGGGGTGATGCGGATTCGGCATGACTCCGCCTACGCCCCAGTTTCGCCCCGAGCCTCCCCTCATGCCTTGCGCTGGCATGGACGATCGCGGACGAACCTGCGATGGGGCGAGCGCGGGGAGCGAACGATGCAGGATCCGGCAAGGCAAGATCCTTCGGGGCGAGCCCCCATCGAGCCCGCCGCGGTGCCGCCGAGGGCGCCGCGCTCCCGGCGCGGCCTGTTCATGCCCTACATCCTGCTGCTGGCGCTGGTGGTGCTGTGGTCGGCGGGCTGGTTCTACGTCCGCGGCCGGGCGGCCTCCGAGATGGACGGCTGGATCGCCCGCGAGGCGAGCGCCGGACGGACCTGGACCTGCGCCGACCGGTCGATCGGCGGCTATCCGTTCCGAATCGAGCTGCGCTGCGGCTCGGTCAGCCTCGCGCGCGCCGACGGCCGCTTCCGGCTCGGCCCGCTGACGGCGGTCGCGCAGGTCTACCAGCCGCGCCACGTGCTGATGCTCGCCGAGGGCCCGTTTCACGTGGAACAGGGCGACCTCGTCGGCGACGCGACCTGGACGATGCTGGAAGGCAGCTTCCACGGCGCATCTGACGGGTTCGTCCGGGCCTCGCTCGTGGTCGATGCGCCGTCTGTGACGGTGGCCGGCGCGACGCCCGATCCGATCGCGGTCTCCGCCCGCCACCTCGAGCTGCATGCGCGCCCGACGCCGGGACGCTTCGAATCGGACGGCGCCGTAGACCTCAGCCTGCGCCTGTCGCAGGCCCTGGCCCCGATGGCGGATGCGCTGATCGGCAACGCCGACCCCGCCGACCTCACCCTCGACGCCACCGTGGACCGCGCGACCACCCTCGGCACCGGCACGGTGGCGCGCGAACTCGAGCGCTGGCGCCAGGCCGGCGGAAGCCTCGACGTCGCCAGCCTGGCGCTGGCCAAGGGCGAACGCCGGCTGCAGGCGAAGGGCAGCCTCGGGATCGACCAGGGCCACCGCGTCGAGGGGCAGCTCGACCTGCGCGCGGCGGGCGTCGAGTCGCTGGTCGCGGCGGTGGTCGGGCAGCGCTTCGGCGCCGACCGCGGCGCGCTGGTCGGCAACCTCGTCGGCGGCCTGCTCGGGCTGCGCCGCCAGCCCGAGGGCGGTGCGGGCGACGCCTCCGGCGAGGTGGCGCTGAAGCCGCTGCCGCCGCTGCGGCTCGCCGACGGCCGGATCCTGTTCGGGCCGATCGCGATCCCGAACGTGCGGCTGCAGCCGCTGTACTGATCGCACGCGTCCGGCATCGAGGGTGGAGCAGACTGCGCCGCCCGCACGGCGCCGGCCATACGCAAAACAGCGTATAGGCCGCGACGCGACCGAGCCCCTAGCCTGCGCCACGATCCGCGGCCGTTCCATGAGCCGCCGGACGCGAGATGCGAGGCGTGAGGCACGATGGCTGACGGGGATCACGATCTAAACCGGGGCTTGCGCTCGCCGCTGCGGCGCAAGCTGCTCATGGGGCTGGCGGCCGCGCCGGCCCTCTCGCTCCTGCCGCGCAACGCCTTCGCCGCCGGCCCGGCGACCTCGGCGGTGAGCACCACCGGCCTCGCCGTCACCGACACCGAGGTGACCTGCGGCATCCTCCACTCGATCACCGGCACCATGGCGATCTCGGAGACCGGCGCGCAGCAGGCGGAAAAGCTCGCCATCGCGCAGATCAACGAGGCCGGCGGCATCCTCGGCCGCAAGATCAAGATCATCCAGGAGGACGGCGCCTCCGACTGGCCGACGTTTGCCGAGAAGGCCAAGAAGCTGCTGGTCAACGACAAGTGCGCGGCGGTGATGGGCTGCTGGACCTCCGCCTCGCGCAAGGCGGTGCTGCCGGTGTTCGAGCAGTACAACGGGCTCCTATACTACCCGACCTTCTACGAGGGCCTGGAGCAGTCCAAGAACGTGTTCTACACCGGCCAGGAGGCGACGCAGCAGATCCTCGCGGGTCTCGACTGGGTGCACAAGGAGAAGGGCGGCGACACGTTCTTCTTCGTCGGCTCGGATTACATCTGGCCGCGCACCTCGAACAAGATCGCCCGCAAGCACGTCGAGAACGTGCTCAAGGGCAAGGTCGTCGGCGAGGAGTACTTCCCGCTCGGCCACACGCAGTTCAACTCGGTCATCAACAAGATCAAGCTTACCAAGCCGAAGGTGATCTTCACCGACGTGGTCGGCGGCTCGAACGTGGCGTTCTACAAGCAGCTGAAGGCCTCCGGCATCGACCTCTCGAAGCAGGTGCTGCTGACGATCTCGGTCACCGAGGACGAGATCGACGGCATCGGCGGCGACAACATCGCCGGGGCGTACTCGTGCATGAAGTACTTCCAGTCGATCGAGAACGACAACAACAAGAAGTTCGTTGCCGACTTCAAGAAGATGTGGGGCGAAAAGACCGTCATCGGCGACGTCACCCAGGCCGCCTACCTCGGGCCTTACCTGTGGAAGATGGCCTGCGAGAAGGCCGGCTCGTTCGACGTCGACAAGGTCGTCGCCGCCTCGCCCGACCTCGAGTTCAAGGGCGCGCCGGAAGGCTACGTCCGCATCGACCCGAACCACCACCTCTGGTCGAAGACCCGCGTCGGCAAGGCCAAGCCCGACGGCCAGTTCGAGATCGTCTACACCAGCCCCGAGCTGATCAAGCCGGACCCGTTCCCGAAGGGCTACCAGTAGGCCGCATCCGCGCGCCGCCGACGCGGCGCGCGATTTGCAGACGGCCTTTCGACGATCACTCATCCCCCCGACCTCATCCTGAGGCGCCCGCGGCAGCGGGCCTCGAAGGAGGGCTCCAGGGGTCGCCGAGCACGCCGGAGGGCCCCTTCGAGGCCTCCGCTTCGCTCCGGCACCTCAGGACGAGGTGGGAGGGTGGGAGACGGCGATCGCGCAAAGCGGCGGGCCACGGCCCTCCGGCATTCCCGACGGCTCGGAGCGCACGGATGTTCGGTGACTATTCCCTCGGCGACCTCGGCGCGATCTTCGCGATGCAGGGCTTCGCCGGCCTGATCCTGTTCTCCGTCTACGTGCTGATGGCGCTCGGCCTGGCGATCATCTTCGGCCAGATGGGCGTGATCAACATGGCGCACGGGGAGTTCATGATCCTTGGCGCGTACATGACCTACCTGTGCTCGTCGTTCTTCCAGAACTACCTGCCGGCCCTGTTCCCGGGCTACTTCTTCCTGGCGATGGTGCTCGCCTTCTGCGCCTCGGGAGCGCTCGGGATGCTGGTGGAGTGGGCGCTGATCCGCCACCTCTACAAGCGCCCGCTCGACACGCTGCTCGCCACCTGGGGCCTGTCGCTGATCCTGCAGCAGGCCTACCGCTCGATCTTCGGGGCGCGCGAGGTCGGCGTCGAGCTGCCGACCTGGCTGATCGGCTCGGTGCAGGTCACCGAGTCCATCGAGATCCCGATCAACGGCCTGTTCGTGATGGCTGTCACCACGCTGATCACGGTCGGCGTCGCGCTGCTGATCTACCGCTCGCGCTTCGGCCAGCAGGTTCGCGCAGTGATGGCGAACCGCCCGATGGCAGGCGCCGTCGGCATCGATACCGAGAAGGTCGACCGCTACACCTTCGGCCTCGGCTGCGGCATCGCGGGCGTGGCCGGCTCGGCCTTCACCATGATCGGCTCGACGGGGCCGACCTCGGGCCAGCTCTACATCGTCGACACCTTCCTGATCGTCGTGTTCGGCGGGGCGGCCTCTCTGCTCGGCACCATCGCCTCGGCCTTCTCGATCTCGCAGACCCAGTCGACGCTGGAATTCTTCCTCTCCGGCTCGATGGCCAAGGTGCTCACCCTGCTCGCGGTGGTCGGCATCCTGATGCTGCGGCCGCAGGGCCTGTTCACCCTCAAGGTCCGGCGCTGAGGATTTCGACGATGAAGAACCCCGTCCAGACCCTGACCAAGTCCGTCACCGTGAACGACAACCCGTTCATGAAGCCGATCGAGTGGCTGAGCCTCGCGCTTCTCGCTCTGGTGCTCCTCGTCGTGCTGCCGAGCCTGCTCGACGCCTTCCGGCTCAACCTGGTGGGCAAGTACCTCACCTACGCCTTCGTGGCGCTCGGCCTCGTCATCTGCTGGGGCTATGCCGGCATCCTGTCGCTCGGCCAGGGCTGCTTCTTCGGCCTCGGCGGCTACTGCATGGCGATGTACCTGAAGCTCGAGGCGTCCAGCGTCGCGAACACCAAGATCCAGTCGACGCCGGGCATCCCCGACTTCATGGATTGGAACCAGATCACCGAACTGCCGTGGTTCTGGAAGCCGTTCCAGAGCCTGCCGCTGACCTTGATCCTCGTCGTCGCGGTGCCGGTGCTGTTCGCCTTCGCGATCTCGGCAGCGATGTTCAAGCGCCGGGTCGGCGGCACCTACTTCGCCATCATCACCCAGGCGATCGCCGCGATCCTGACCATCCTGATCGTCGGGCAGCAGGGCTACACCGGCGGCATCAACGGCATCACCGACCTGCGCACCCTCCACGGCTGGGACATCCGCACCGACAGCGCCCACACCATCCTGTACTTCGTCAACGGCGGGCTGCTGCTCGGCTGCATCCTGATCGCGCAGTTCGTGAAGAAGTCGAAGCTCGGGCGCATCCTCGTCGCGATGCGCGACAAGGAGGACCGGGTGCGGTTCTCCGGCTACTCGGTCGCCGGGTTCAAGGTCTTCGCCTTCTGCCTCGCCGCCGCCTTCGCGGCGATCGGGGGCGCGATGTTCACCCTCCAGGTCGGGTTCATGTCGCCGTCCTTCGTCGGCATCGTGCCCTCGATCGAGATGGTGATCTACGCCGCCGTCGGCGGGCGGATGTCGCTGTTCGGCGCGGTCTGGGGCACGCTGCTCGTCAACTGGGCCAAGACCAGCTTCTCGGAATCCTTCCCCGACCTGTGGCTGTTCGGCCTCGGCGCCCTGTTCATCGCCGTGGTGCTCGCCTTCCCGAACGGCCTCGCCGGCATCTGGCGCGAGCACATCGAACCCCGCCTCACCCGCCGGGTGAAGGGTCTGCGCGCCCCGCC